>JALYNK010000196.1:1342-4080 GCA_030773235.1 Actinomycetota bacterium
GCGAGGTCGGCAGCGCCAGAGCGGTGGCGTAGCGGTTGAGCAGCACCGTCGTCGCGATGAGCAGGGTCAGCTCGACGACGCGGGCGTCGTCGGTGCCGAGGGCCGGCCGGGCGCGCTCGAGGTCGGCCAGGGGCAGCTCGCCGCGCAGCGCCCGTACCTCCTCCGCCCTCAGCCCGGAGTCCAGGGCGACGACCGTGTGCGCCTCCGTGCAGTAGCGGCAGCCCATCACCGCCGACGTGCGCAGGATGACGATCTCCTTGTCGCGCAGCGGGATCCACGACGGCCCGAGCACGGTGCCGAGGAACGGCAGCGTCGGTCCGAGGAGCTCGGGCACCTGCGCCAGGGACGCCGCGATGGGCCCGGGGTCGCCGGCTGCGAACAGGTCGCGCGCGAGCAGCGGCGCCGACGGGGCGTCGACCAGCGCGACGCGCGGAGCGGGGGCGCTCTCGTCGCGGCGGACCGCTGGCGCCGGCAGCGCGACCGCAGGGGCGTGCGCCATGTGTCCTCCTCGCGGCACGTCCGGAGTCAGGGGCCGCGAGGGTCACGGTGCCACGCGGAGCCTTCGCAGGTGGGACGGTCACGGTTCACCATGCGCACCGGGGGCTCTGCTGCTCGCCCCGTGCGCGGAGGACGAGGGGGACGCGCATGAGCACGGCGTACGCAGACGGGGCGGTCCTGCCCAGCGCTCGCACGCTGGGCAAGGGCCTCGCGGTCCTGCGGATCTTCGTCGGCCTGATCCTGCTGAGCAACGGGCTGGCCAAGCTCTTCGGCTTCACCGCGGTCCAGGTCGGTCCGTACGTCGCGAACCTCATCGACCGGCCGACGGCGCGCTCCATCCTCGAGTACGAGGTGTTCCAAAACCCGGCCGGCGGGCAGCCGGGGACGGCGGTCCCGGGCGTCCGGCCGGTGGCCCGGCTCCTCCTCGACCAGTGGAGCCTCGCCGGCTGGGCGGTCACCGGCGTCGAGCTCGTGACCGGTGCGCTGCTCGTCCTCGGCCTCGCGACCCGCGGCGCGGCGCTCGTGGCCCTGGGGCAGCAGCTGTCGCTCGCTCTCGTCTACGCCAGCAGCAACCGCTGGGTATTCGAGCAGCCGCACGAGTACGTCCCGCTGATCATCCTGGCGATCGTGCCCGCCGGTCGGGTGTGGGGCCTCGACGCGCGCGTCCTGCGGCGCCGCCGGGGGAACCCGAGAGAGCTGCGCGGCTGGCCGTTCTGACGCTCCGGACCCGGCGGTGCAGCAGCGGCACCGGGGTGGACCGACCACGGCTAGGGTCGCGGACTTCGGGAGGGCTCGCCTAGTGGCCGATGGCGGCGGTCTTGAAAACCGCTAGGGGTGCAAGCTCCTCGTGGGTTCGAATCCCACGCCCTCCGCAAAGTGCCTGCACAGTGCGGGTTTCAGGCCCGCAGAGCAGGTGGGCGTCGCCCGTGCCGTAGCCGCATGGCCCGCAGGTGGCCCGTGACGTCGCCCGCAGCGCGGGCCACGGGTGCTCACGGCCGATCAGCGCCGAGCGTTGCCATCCTGGCGGGGGCTGGTAACGTGCTGGCGCCCCGATAGACGGGGCTCACGTAACGCTGAGGCAGCCGCCGCCTCGCCGGGCTCGTCAAGAGCCGCCACGCTTCACCTTGGTCACTGTGTCAGGCCTCGCAGGCTCTAGGCAGTTGTGGACCGAGTAGCGAGTCCCTATCTCTGGGGACTCCTATTCGGCTTGCGCTGTCTAGGGGTCCCCTCCAGTCGAGGAGACCCACAGATGCCCACCACGAAGCCCCGGCGCACTTTCCCGCGTGGCGACACGCTCCATACGTACGGCACTGCCGCCGAGCGCATGAACTGCTCGCCGAGCACGGTTCGTCGTTTGGCCCGCGCTGGCGTCCTGCCGGTCGTGCGCCCGCGCCCGAACATTGTTCGGCTTCCTGAGTCCGGGAGCGACGCCTACCTGGCCGCCTGCACGACGCGCGGAGAGGGGTGAGCGGCAACGCGCAAGACCCCGAGATGCCCGGCTCACCAAACGGGCATCTCGGGGGTCGGGGCGCGGCGGCGTGCGCGGGCTCGAGCGGCAGGAGATGGGTCACCACGCCGCCTCCTGTCCACACCGCGCGACGCCGCCGCTAAGCAGCACCGCCCGAGCCCAACCAGGAGCAGCCACCAGGACGAGGGACGACGGCTGCACCAACTCGGACGGCGCTGCGGCTCAGGGCAGCGTGATGACGAAGAGCTCGTCCGCCGCTACGCGTTCCAGCCAGAGCACGAAGATGCGCGCGGCTGCCGCCCGCCGCTCTGCCTCCGCTGCCTTACGGCGCATCTCCTCGGCCTCGGCCAGGAGCGCAGCGACGTCCGCGCGGGCCTGCTCCTCGAACTCGGGGTGCTGCCGCACGGCGACACAGATGTCGTCACCTAGCGCGAGCAGGGCGTCGCTCGCCGCCTGCACGTCGCGCCGTCGCTGCTCGTGGCCCGCTGCGGCCTCGGCGGGGGCGGCGGGGCAGGCGGCAGGGTCGTCCCCTCGCGCAGCGCCTTCGTCCGGGCGCTGATGTACGCGGCCTCGCTCTGCACGGTCGGGCCGCTGGCCTCGGCGGCTTCCAGCGCAGCCACCAGCCGAAGACGGTCCGCTTCCAGCCGGGCGAGCTCGTCGTGCCTGAGGACCAGCGAGGCAGGGATCACCTGCCGCCGGAGATCGCTGAGGAAGCGTCTGTGCGCGGGCTGTCCGACGGCGCCACCCGTGCTCGCGTGGTTCAGGGCATCGG
>JALYNK010000197.1 GCA_030773235.1 Actinomycetota bacterium
GCGTCGAGGTCGACGGTCTGCGACTGGTGGTCGAGGGCCCGCCCGAGGCGGGCGCCGCCGCCGTGCGCGCCGCCGCCGGCGCTCACCGCCGCCTCGGACGCGGCCTGCGCCGCGGACTCCCGAGCGGCGGCAGTCTTCGCGTGCCGGGCGATCTCCTGCCGCGCGACGGTGCGGACGTGCACCTCGTCCGGGCCGTCCGCCAGGCGCAGCGTGCGCAGGTGCGCCCACATGGCCGCCAGCGGGAAGTCGTCGGACACACCGCCGCCGCCGTGCACCTGGATGGCGCGGTCGACGACGTTGAGCGCGATGCGCGGCGCGATGACCTTGATCGCGGCGATCTCGGTCCGGGCCCCCTTGGCGCCGTACCGGTCGATCAACCAGGCGGTCTTGAGCGTCAGCAGCCGGGCCTGCTCGATCTCCATGCGCGACTCGGCGATCTGCTGCTGGACCACGCCCTGCTCGGCGAGCGGCCCGCCGAAGGCCACGCGCGACGCCGCGCGCTTCACCATCAGGTCGAGCGCGCGCTCGGCCACGCCGATGGAGCGCATGCAGTGGTGGATGCGTCCCGGGCCCAGGCGCGCCTGCGCGATGCGGAAGCCGTCGCCCTCGCCGGCGACGAGGTTGCCCACGGGCACGCGGACGTCGTGGAACCGCAGCTCGTTGTGGCCGTGCTGGTCCTGGTAACCGAAGACGGGCAGCGCCCGGACGTTCTCCAGCCCCGGCGTGTCCATCGGCACGAGCACCATCGACTGCTGGCGGTACGTCTCCGCCGTCGGGTCGGTCTTGCCCATGACGATGAGGATCTTGCAACGCGGGTCGGCCGCGCCGGTGATCCACCACTTGCGCCCGTTGATGACGTACTCGTCGCCGTCGCGCACGATGGACGTCGAGATGTTCGTGGCGTCCGAGGACGCGACGTCGGGCTCGGTCATCGCGAACGCCGAGCGGATCTCGCCGTCGAGCAGCGGGCGCAGCCACCGCTCCTTCTGCTCCGGAGTGCCGAACATGTGCAGCACCTCCATGTTGCCGGTGTTCGGCGCGTCGCAGTTGATCACCTCCGGCGCGATGTGCACCGACCAGCCGGTGATCTCCGCGAGCGTGGCGTAGTCGGTGTTGGTCAGGCCCGACACGTCCGGCAGGAAGAGGTTCCACAGGCCGCGCTCGCGCGCCTCGGCCTTGAGCTCCTCGACGACCGGCGGCAGCGTGTGGTCGCCGTAGCCCTTCTCGGCGCGGTAGCGCTCGTACTCCGCCTCGGCGGGCAGCACCCGGGTGTCGAGGAACTCCTGCAGGCGGCCGCGGTGGTCCTCGGCCTTCGGTGACAGCGCGAAGTCCACGCGGGGTACCTCTCCAGAGGGGACGGCGGGTCCGACGAGCATGCCCGCTCCCGGCCGCGCGCCACGATGGACCGCGTGCCAGGCTCCAGGCAGGAGGTTCCCGTGGTCGACCGGCTCAGCCCGCAGGACGTGTCGTTCCTGTACGCCGAGACGGCCGCCACTCCGCTGCACGTCGGCGGCGTCGCGGTCCTCGCGCCTCCGGAGGTCGGCTTCGACTACGAGCGGCTCGTCGAGCTCATCGGGCAGCGGATCGCGCTCGTGCCGCGCTTCCGGCAGCGGGTCAAGTGGGTGCCCGGGCACCTCGCCAACCCCGTGTGGGTGGACGACGAGCACTTCGACCTCACCTACCACGTGCGGCGCAGCGCGCTGCCGAGGCCGGGCAGCGAGGAGCAGCTGCGCGAGCTCGTCGCCCGGCTGCAGAGCCGCCGCCTCGACCGCACCCGGCCGCTGTGGGAGGCGTACCTCGTCGAGGGGCTCGAAGGCGGCCGGGTCGCGCTGGTCACCAAGACCCACGGGGCTCTCGTCGACGGGGTGGCCGGGGTCGACCTCAGCACCGTCCTGCTCGACCCGGACCCGACCGCCCGCCCCCTGCCGGACGACGACTGGCAGCCCCGGCGCACGCCCGGGACGGTGCGGCTGCTCGCCGGCGCGCTGGCCGACGCCGCGCTGCGGCCCACCGCCGCGGTCGCCGACAGCGCGCGCACGGCGCTGCTGGACGCTCGGAGCACCGTCGAGCGGACCGTCGACACCGCCGCCGGCGTCGCCTCGTCGTTCCGCTCGGTGACCAGGCCCGGGCCGACCAGTGCGCTGCACGTGCGCACCGGCCCGCACCGGCGGTTCAGCACGGTGGCCACCGATCTCGAGGACTACCGGCGGGTCCGCGCCGCGCACGGCGGCACGGTCAACGACATCGTGCTGGCGACGATCACCGGCGCGCTGCGCACCTGGCTCATGACGCGCGGTGAGCCGGTGACCCCACGCACCACCGTGCGCGCGGTCGTGCCGGTGTCGGTGCAGCCCGGCGCGGCGCCGCGGCGGGCGCCGGGCAGCCGGGTGGCGCGGTACGTCGTCGAGCTGCCGGTCGGCGAGGGCAGCCCCGGCGTGCGGCTGCACCAGGTCCGCGTGGCGATGCGCGGCCACGAGGAGTCCGGCCGGTCGGTCGGCGCCGGGACGCTCGTGCAGCTGTCCGGCTTCGCGCCACCCACGCTGCACGCCCTCGGCGTCCGCGCCGCGACCGGGATGACGCGCCGGCTGTCCGACCTCGTCCTCACCAACGTCCCCGGGCCGCAGGTGCCGATGTTCGCCGCCGGCGCCCGCCTGCTGCAGATGTACCCGGTCGTCCCGCTCGCGAAGGGGCAGGCGGTGTCGATCGGCCTCACCTCGTACGACGGCGGGGTGTTCTACGGCCTCAACGCCGATCGCGACGCGCTGCCCGACGTCGACGTGCTCGGGGGCTGCCTGGTGGAGTCGCTCGCCGAGCTCGTCGAGACACCCCGCCCGTGACGGCGCTCGAGGCCCGGCGCGGCCTGGTCCTCGGTGCCGGCGGCGTGCTCGGCGCCGCCTGGGCGCTCGGCGCCCTCGCCGCCGTGCAGGAGCAGTACGGCTGGGACCCGCGCGAGGCCGAGGCGCTCGTCGGGACCAGTGCCGGGGCGGTGCTCGCGGCGAGCCTCGCCGCGGGCGTGCCGGTCGACGCGCTGCTGCGCTCGACCGCACCCGTGGCCGCGCTGTCGACCGTGCTCCCGCACGGCAGGGGCAGCGTCGAGCCCGTCGGTCGGCTGGTCGACGAGCTGGTGCCGCCCGGGGCGTGGGCGCCGCACCCCTGCACCTGGATCGTCGCGATGGACCACGACAGCGGGCGCCGGGTGCCCTTCGGCCGCCCGGGCGCGCCGCCCGCCGCGCTGCGCGACGCCGTGCGGGCGTCCTGCTCCGTCCCCGGCTGGTACGCGCCCGTCCCCATCGGCCGCGCCCGCTACGTCGACGGCGGCGCCTGCTCGCCCACCTCGCTCGACCTCGTCACCCGGCTCGGGCTCGCCGAGGTGGTCGTCCTGTCGCCCACGACGTCGCGGGAGTACGACGCGCCGGGCTCGGTGGCCGCCCGGCTCGAACGCCGGTTCCGTCGGCTCGTCACCAAGCGGCTCGCACGGGAGGTGGACCTCGTCGTCGCGGCAGGCACCCGCGTCACCGTGCTCGGCCCGGGCCCGGAGGACCTCGCCGTCATCGGCGCCAACCTCATGGACCCGCGTCGCGCCGACGCCGTCCTGGAGACCTCGCTGCGCACCTCCGCCGCGGCGCTGCGCGCACAGCGGCTCAGCGCGGCCGGCTGACCGTGCCTCCCCGTCGCCGGGACACCGGCGCGGCAGGCTGACGGGGTGCGCGTCTACCTGCCCTCGACCCTGCCCGCGCTGCGCCGCCTGCTCGACACCGGTGCGCTCGGCGACCCGCCGCTGCCCGCGTACGCCGTCACGCCCGCGCTGCGCGAGTGGTACCTCGAGGCCGACGGCGAGGAGCTCGAGTACGCCGCGCTCACGCTCGCCGCGCGGGCGTCCGTGCGGCTGCTCGACGCCGACCCCGACGCCCCGCGCCGCCGCGTGGTCGTCGCCGCCGAGGTGCCCGACGGCGAGGTCACGCCCGTGCCCCAGGTCGACCGCGCCGCCGTGCGGGTGCGCAGCGCGGTGCCGCTCGCCCGCACCAGGTCGGTGCACGTCGACGACCCGGCGACCGTGCCCGACGTCGCGGCCGCCG
>JALYNK010000198.1 GCA_030773235.1 Actinomycetota bacterium
GCCCTCGAGACTCTCGAGCCACTCGGCGACCGTGCCCTCGTAACCGGCCTCCTGCGCGACCTGGTACGCGGACAGGCCGTCCTCGCCCGCGGCACCCCGGTCACCCTTGGCGCCCGTGTCGCCAGTGTCGCCCTTGGCGCCGGTGTCGCCCTTGGCGCCCTTGGCGCCGGTGTCGCCCTTGGCCCCCTTCGCACCCTTGGCGCCCTTGAGGTTCCAGTCGAGCCCGAGCTCGCCCCGGTCGCAGTCCTTGAGGGTGTTGACGAGGCGGAGGCGCCCGCTGTCCTGGGAGTAGCACGCGTGGACCACGTCGCCGCTGACCTTGACCTTGTGCTGCGCGACCGCCACGCCGCCGCTCATCAGCGACAGCGAGAGGCCGCCCACGACGACAGCTGCACCGCGCTTGCTCTTCAGGTGGAACGCGAGGCTTTCTCTCCAGCCGAGCGCGACCCGCAGCGCCGGCGGCGCTGTTTTCCGGTCGAACCGGTCCCTCCCGTTCTCGGGCACGGGCCGGGGCGACTCATCGCTCGGACGGGTGACGCAGCGCCGAACTCCGGGGCGGGCTCGGGAGGGCTCAGGCGGTCAGGCCCCGGCTTTGGTCACCATGAGCACGATGATCGCGCTCCAGCAGAGCATCGCGACGCCCCCGGCCGCGGCAATCCGCCCGGCCAGCGCGCCGGCGTCGCGGCCCGCCTCGATCTCCGCAGCCGCCCGGCGCTGCGCGGGGACGACCACCGCCAGCACCAGCGCCACCGCGACGATCCACAGCGCGTACGTGGCACTGATCCATGCCTGGGCGAACGACCACTGCGCGCCGACGTCCCCGACGCCGATCATCGCGGAGCCGAGCACCACGGTGACGAGGGTCAGCAGCGTGTAGAGCCGGGTGGTGCGCGCGCTGTCGCGCAGAGCGTCGAGGCGGCCGGCCCGGACGTGCCGGGGCGACAGGACGGCGGCGACGGCCGCCGGGCCGACGAGGAACGCGACGGTGAGCAGGTGCAGGGCCAGGAGGATCGCGTACGCGCCGCTGTACTTCACGGTCCGGACGCTACCGGCGGCGCGACCTGCGTGAACGCTGCTCGTCGAGCCCCTGCCAGGCCCGGGCGGCGGCGAGGACGGCGACGAGCGCGAGGCCCCAGCCGGGCGTCGCGTCGCCGCGTGCCAGCCGGGTGACGACCACGGCGGCGGCTGCGACGGCGACCAGGGCCGCGACCCACCACGGCACGACGGACAGCCTGAGGCGGCCCACGCTCAGCGTCGGCCCGACCGGGCGCGGGACCGCGAGCGCAGGTAGTCCTGCACGACGTACTCGCCGAGCCGGACGGGGTCGGGGGAGAACACCCGCCCGCCGTTGCGCGCCGCGAGCGCCTCGACGAACCGCACCAGCCGCGGCTCGTCGTCCAGCAGGAAGACGTTGATCGTGGCGCCGCGCCGGGTGATCCGCTCGACCTCCGCCAGCGTGAGCTCGATCGTCTCCGGCAGGGGCGGCCAGGAGAACTCCGCCCAGCCCCCCCGGGACAGGTGGGCGGTCGGCTCGCCGTCGGTGACGACGAGGACCACCGGCTCGGCGTCGGGGTGCCGGTCGAGGAACCGGCCGGCGAGCACGAGCGCGTGCTGCAGGTTGGTGCCCTGAACGCGCTGTGCGTCGAGCCCGGCGAGCTCCTCGGGCCTCAGCACCTGCGCCAGGTCGCTGAAGCCGATGACCTGCAGCGCGTCCTGCGGGAACTGCGTCGACACCAGCGAGTGCAGCGCGAGCGCGGTCTGCTTCGCCGCGCCCCAGGTGCCGCGCAGCTCCATGGAGAACGACAGGTCGACGAGCAGCGCGACCGCCGCGGTGGTGCGCCGCTCGGTCTCGACGACCTCGAAGTCGTCCACCGCGAGCCGCACCCGGCCGGGCCCCGCCCGGCGGACGGCGTTGCCGACAGTCCGCACCACGTCGAGCGGCTGCTCGTCGCCGAACTGCCAGCCCCGCGACGAGCCGGTGCGGTCGCCGGCCGCGCCGGCGTCGCGCACGTCGTGCCCACCCCGCCGGGTGCTGGTGAGGTCGCTGAACACCTTGCGCAGCGCAGTCGCGCCGAGCCGGCGCACGGCACGCGCGCTGAGCTCGAGGCGGCCGGACTCGTCGCGCACGAGGTAGCCCTGCGCCTGCAGCTCGCGCTCGACGCGCTGCAGCGCCTGCAGGTCGTCGACCGCCGACCGGCCCAGCGCGCGCTGCACCGCGTCCTCGTCGACGTCCTCCAAGGACGCGCCGGGGTAGTCCTGGCCGAGCGCCTGCTGCAGCGCGTCGAGGTCGGCGAGCTCCTCGAGCGCGCTCGTCGCCTCGCCCATGCCGAGCGGCTGTCCGCCGCGCATGCGCTCGCCGCCGCGCTGGCCGTCCCGCCCCCAAGGGAGGTCCGGCCGGGCGGCGCGCAGCGCGTCGCCGAGCTGGCTCATCTGCGCCGCGAGGTCGGGGTCCACCGCGCCCTGCATCAGCTCGCCGAGCTCCTGCCGCTGCTGCGGGGTGAGCGAGTCCAGAAGCCGCTGCTGCGCGGCGGCCCGGCGGGCGAGGTCGTCGACGAGCTCCTCGAGCGTCTGCGGCTGCGACGGGAAGAACTCGCCGTGCCTCTGCATGAACTCGTCGAACTGCTCCTGGGTGTGCTCCCCGCGGGCGTCGGCCTCGAGCATGCGGTTCAGGTCGGCGAGCATGTCCTTGACGTCCTGCAGCGCCTGCTGCCCCTCGGGGGTGCGGCTGTCCTGCAGCGCCTGCTTGAGCCCGCGGAACTGGCTGTCGAGCACCTCGCGGCGCAGCAGGTCGTCGATCTGCTCGTACGTGTCGCGGGCCTCCGCGCTGCGCCAGTCGTACGACGCGAGCTCGCGCACCGCGCGGGACGTGTCGTGCGGCAGCGTGTCGAGCTCCATCTCGGCCAGCCGCGCGGCGTCGGACGGGTCGGGGAACAGCGCCTGCTTCTCCAGCTCCACCGCCCGCTCGAGCAGCTCGCGCACCTCCTGGAGGGTGCCGTCGAGGCGCCCTCGCCGACGGGCCTCCCGCGCCCGCTGCGCCGCCTCGCGCCGCAGGTCGTCGAGCCCGCGAAGCCCCTGGGCACCCTGGCGGAGGAGCTCGCGCAGCGCCTGCTGAGGGCTCTCGCCGGCGAGCACCCGCTCGCCGAGCGCGTCGACGGCGTCCGCGACGTCGTACGGCGGCTCGAGCGGGTCGCGGCCGCCGGCCCAGGCGCCGTAGCGGTAGGCGCCGGTCACGCCTCGCCCCGCTCGCGGGCGTCGAGGAAGGCGGCGTACGCCAGTCGGCGGCGCAGCCGGACTGCCGCGCGGACCGGCGCCATCATCGGCCGGACCACCAGCACCCACAGCAGGACGAGCGCAGGCAGCAGCCAGACGTCCGACAGCTGCAGCGCGGTCAGCACGTACGCCGCGGTCAGGAACAGCACCATGCTCACGACGCCGGTGAGCAACACCCGGCGGCGCAGCGCGAGCGGGTCGGGGGCGCCGGGCTCGACCCCGTCGGGAGCGGCGGCCGGGCCTGCCGGGTCGGCGCTCACCGCGCTCCGTACACCGTCCGGCCGCGCACCTCGTCCTTGCTCAGCCGGCGGTTCAGGTGCAGCCCCTCGAGGGCGAACTCGACGCCGGCGGCGGCCAGCCCAGGCGACTCGGCCTCCACGCCGAGCCGGGTCAGCAGCTGCGCGAGACCGGGCACCGGCCCGAGCCCGGCGAGCAGCTGCGTGGCGGGCACGAGGTCGCCGGTCTCCACGGTGACGCCCTCGGCGAAGCGGCCCTGCAGGCCGGACAGGTCGCAGCCGGCGAGCAGCGAGCGGAACGCCTCGGCGGTGGCCTTGCGCATGAGGTGGCCGAGCACCTCGAGCTCGCGGCCCTCCTCCGCGGCCTCGAACTCGACCTTGCCGCGCGACGCCGGCACGACCGACGGCAGGTCGCAGACCCGCGCGACGGCGGTGCGCTCCCCGGTCACGGCGGCGCGGCGCAGCGCGGACGCGGCGACCGTCTCCGCGGCGGCGACGGCGAGGCGGGCCGAGACGCCCGAGCGCTGGTCGACCTGCGGGCTGTCGCGCACCAGCCGCGTGAA
>JALYNK010000199.1 GCA_030773235.1 Actinomycetota bacterium
GTGCTCCGGCTGCTCGGCGACGCGAAGTACTCCGCGGACGAGGCGCTGCGCTGGCTGACCACCGCGGACGACTCGCTGCCCGGTACGCCGCTCGACGCGCTGCACGAGAACCGCGCCACCGAGGTCAAGCGCCGCGCGCAAGCGCTCGGCTTCTAGACGCGCGTGCGGTTCACCTACCTCGCCGTGCTCGCGGCGTGCCTGCTCGGCACGCTGCCGCTCGAGATCGTCCTGCGCACGCGGGTCTACGCGCGGCCGCTGCGCCTTGCGCTCACGCTGCTGCCCGTGCTCGTGGTGTTCGTCGCCTGGGACGTGCTGGCGATCAGAGCCGGCCACTGGGCGTACGACCCGGCCCAGGTCACCGGCGTGCAGCTCGGGCCGCTGCCGCTGGAGGAGCTGGCCTTCTTCGTCGTCATCCCGGTCTGCGCGGTGCTCACGCTCGAGGCCGTGCGCGCCGTCCGCGGCTGGCCGGTCGGCGACGAGTGACCTACACGACCGCCGCGCTGCTCGGCGTCGCGGCGACCGTGCTGCTCGACCTCGTCGTGCTGCGCACCCGGCTGCTGGGGCGCCGGGCGTTCTGGACCGCGTACGCGATCGTCGTGTTCTTCCAGCTGCTCACCAACGGCGTGCTGACCGGGCGCCGGATCGTGACGTACGACGGCGACGTGATCCTCGGCAGCGACGAGCCCCGGCTGCTCGGCGACGGCCGGATCGCGTACGCGCCCGTCGAGGACCTGCTCTTCGGGTTCGCGCTCGTGGTGCAGACGCTGTGCTGGTGGGTGTGGTGGGGGCGGCGGCTCGCGCGCCGCGCCCCCGGACCCGCGCCTGCTAGGGCGGAGCGATCAGGCTGAGGCCGCTGAAGATCGCGACGGCGAGGACGACCAGCGCCAGGATCACCAGCGTGAAGATCATCGGAGTGCGGTTGCCGCTGACCGGGCCCATGTTGGGCGTGGGCCCGCGCCGGTCGTCGCCCCCCGCACCGCTCATCTGGTCGGCCGACGGGGGCGTGTCGCCGGGCGCGACACCCGCGCCGGGCTCGAGCCCTGGGGTGAACGCCGGGTCGGCGCCGGGGCTGTCGCTGCTCGCACCGCGGCGCTGTGCCTGGTCTGCCTCGTCGTCGGCTGCGTGTGCATCGGCCATGGCAGCAGAGTGACCGCTCAGGAGTGCCGCAAACCCGCTGGCGGCGGTCGGGACCCGACGGGACCGGTCAGGGCGAGCCGGTCGCCGCTGCGCCGTCGCGCGGTCCAGGCGCGGGCGAGGCCCGGCAGGGCGACCCGGGCCCGGCGCGCCGGGCCGACCGCGACGCGCTGGCCCAGCACGCGGTAGTCGGCGGCCTCGATCTCGTCGAGGATGCCGCCGTAGAGCGCGAGCGCCGTCTCGATGCACGGTCGGCTCGACGGGTGCAGCAGGCGCACGCCCTGCGCCGCGCTGCGGTAGATCTCGCGCGTCCGGGCGACCTCGAACGCCAGCAGCCGCCGCACCGGTCCGTCCACCACGCCGTGCTCGAGGTGCTCGCGGGTGACGCCGAACAGCGCGAGGTCCTCCAGCGGCAGGTAGATCCGGCCGCGCCGGAGGTCCTCGCCGACGTCGCGCAGGAAGTTCGACAGCTGGAAGGCGACCCCCAGGTCGGCGGCGTACGGCTCCGCCACCTCGCGCGGCACGAGGGGCTCGAGCACGGGCAGCACCTCGAGGCCGATGACCGCCGCCGAGCCGTGGACGTAGACCAGGAGGTCGTCGTACGTGGCGTACTCGTGGACGGTGAGGTCCATCGCCATCGAGGCGAGGAAGTCCTCGACGTGCCGGAGCGGGATGTCCCAGCGGCGGACGGTGTCGACCACGGCGCGGCTGATCGTGTGATCGCTCGTCCCGGTCTGCACGTCGGCGAGGAACTGCTGCCCCCAGCCGACGAGGTGCTCGGCCTTCTGCGCGTCGGTCGCGGTGCTGGCGAGGTCGTCGACGATCTCGTCGGCGTAGCGCGCGAACCCGTACAGCGCGTGGACGTACGGCCGCTTCCACGCCGGGAGCAGCAGCGTGGACAGGTAGTAGGTGCGGCCGTGCCGGGCGTTGAGCCGACGGCAGGCCTCGTACGAGGCGCGCAGGGCCGGGTCGCGGATCCCCGCGGCGTCCAGCTCGCGACCGCTCATCGCCGGCAGTGTGGCAGAGCACCGGTCCGGACCGGCCCCGCGCGCAGCCGTCGGTGCTCGCGGGGACGTCGGCGTCGCGGGCCGGTGCCGCTCCTGTGCGACGCTCGGGAGCGGCACGGCGGGGCGGGTGAGCAGCGCGACGGCGGTCGACCGGTTCACCGTGGCGGACCTCGACGACGTGCCCGACGACGGCCGGCGCTACGAGGTGGTCAACGGGAGCCTGCTGGTGACCCCGCCCGCGAGCTACCAGCACGACCGGCGCGCTCAGCGCGTCGGCCTCGCCCTGCTGGCTGCCGCTCCGCCCGGCGTCGAGGTCCTCCTGACCGGTACGCAGACGGTGCACACGTACGCGGACCGCGCCGTCCCCGCGGACCGAGGCGGGGTCGCGCCGGTCTCAGGCCAGCGCCCGCGACCGGTAGCCGCGGTCCGAGCCGAGGATGCGCTCGGCGGCGAGGCGCCCGCTGAGCAGCACCATCGGAACGCCGACCCCCGGCTGGGTTCCCGAGCCGGCGAAGACGACGCCGTCCACCCTGGGCGCGAGGTTGCTCGGCCGGAACGGCCCGGTCTGCCAGAAGGTGTGCGCCGCGGCGAACGGAGCGCCGTTCTCCAGCCCGGAGCGCCGCCAGTCGGCCGGAGTGGTGACGCGCTCGACCTCCACGGCGTCGCCGAAGCCGACGTAGCCGAGCCCCTCGAGGCGCGCGACGACCTCGTCGCGGTAGCGCGGCCCCACGACGTCCCAGTCCAGGTCGGCGGACAGGTCGGGCGTCGGGAGCAGCACGTAGTAGATGTGCCGGCCGTCGGGCGCGAGCGACGGGTCGCTGTGCGTCGGGCTGGTGACGAGCACCGACGGGTCGCTCATCAGCTGCTTGCGGTCGATGAGGTCCTCGAACACCTCGCGCCACTGGCGGCCGAAGTGGATGTTGTGGTGCGCCGTCCTCGTGTACGCCTGCGTCGACCCGGCCAGCAGCAGGAAGCAGCTGGGGGAGTAGGTCAGGCGCTTCACCCGGCGCGGGGTCGCGTCCGGCGGCAGCAGCTCGCGGTAGGCGACCGGCAGGTCGGGGTTGAGCACGACGACGTCGGCGTCGTACCGCTCCCCGTCGGTCGTCTCGACCCCGACGGCTCGCCCGTGCTCGACGAGCACGCGCGACACCGTGGTGCCGTAGCGCAGCTCGACGCCGTGCTTCTCCGCCGCGCCCGCGAGCGCCCGGGGCACCGCGTGCATGCCGCCGCTCGGGAAGTAGACGCCGGCGACGGTGTCCATGTACGCGATCACGGCGTAGATCGCGAGCGCGTCGTACGGCGACAGCCCGGCGTACATGCTCTGGAACGACAGCACCCGCTGCATGCGCGGGTCCTTCAGGTACTGCGCGACCTTCGGCGCCAGCTTGCGGAAGGCGCCCATCGCGGCGAGGCGGGCGAGGTTCGGGGTGAGCAGGTCGGTGGGCCGGTCGATGTTGCGGTCGATGAAGTCGCGCATCTCGTAGCGGTAGAGGCGCGACACGAAGTCGACGTAGCGCAGGTAGCCCGCGGCCTCCTCCGGTCCGCAGACCCGCTCGACCTCGGCGGCCATCGCGCCGGCGTCGGCCTTGACGTCGAGCGAGGAGCCGTCCGGGTACCACGCGCGGTAGAGCGGGTCGACCGGCCGCAGGTCCAGCCAGTCCTCCAGCCGCTCGCCGATGCAGTCGAACGCGTCGGCGATCAGGTCCGGCATCGTGAGGACGGTCGGGCCGGTGTCGAAGCGGTACGTGCCCGGTGTGGTGGGCGAGGCCAGCTCGAGCAGCCCGTTGCGGCCGCCCGGGACGTCCTCGCGCTCGAGCACGGTCACCTGCCGGCCCGCGCCGGCGAGGCGCAGCGCGGCCGAGAGCCCGGCGAGCCCGGCGCCGACGATGACGATCCGGT
>JALYNK010000200.1 GCA_030773235.1 Actinomycetota bacterium
GGACCAGCCGGTGACCGTTCCCGTGCAGGCCGAGGCCGGCGGCGTCGTCGTCCGGACGACCGGCGGGCCGCTCGAGGCGGCCGCCACCGGCGTGCTCGAGGAGGCCGCCGAGGCCGGGATCGCGTCGGCGATCGCGGCGAAGGACGCGACGGTCTGGGGGCCGGAGGCGAGCGCGGAGGCCGGCGTGCGGCTCGGCTGGCTGGACGCCCCGGCGAAGGGGCGGGAGCTGCTCGGCGAGCTGTCCGCGCTGTGCGACGCGTTGCGGGACGAGGGCGTCGACCGGGTCGTCCTGGCCGGCATGGGCGGCTCGTCGCTCGCACCCGAGGTCATCTGCGGCAGCGCCGGGCGGCCGCTCGTCGTCCTCGACACGACCGACCCGGGGCAGGTCGCCGCCGCGCTCACCGACCTGGAGCGCACGGTCGTCGTGGTGTCGTCGAAGTCCGGCGGCACGGTGGAGACCGACAGCCACCGCCGGGCCGCCCGCGCGGCCTTCGAGGCGGCCGGCGTCGACCCCGCGCAGCGGCTCGTCGTCGTCACCGACCCGGGCTCGCCGCTGGCCCGGACCGCCGAGCAGGAGAGCGCGCGCGCGGTGTTCCTCGCCGACCCCGACGTCGGCGGTCGCTACTCCGCGCTCACCGCGTTCGGGCTCGTGCCCTCCGCCCTGGCCGGGGTGGACGTCGAGGCCCTGCTCGACGACGCCGACGCCGTGCTTCCCACCCTCGCCGACGCCGCCGGTCCTGCGCTGCTGCTCGGCGCGGCGGTGGGCGGCGGCGCGGTGGCCGGCCGCGACAAGTTGATCATCGCCGACGCCGGCAGCGGGCTGTCCGGGTTCGGCGACTGGGCCGAGCAGCTGGTCGCGGAGTCGACCGGCAAGGAGGGCAAGGGCGTGCTGCCCGTCGTCGTCGAGAGCCCGGACGCGCCCGGCACCGAGCCGGCGTCCGACAGCCACCTCGTCGTCCTCGGCGGCGACCCCGGCCCGCTCGGCACGTCGGTCAGCGGGCCGCTCGGCGCGCAGTTCCTCGTCTGGGAGTTCGCCACCGCCGTCGCCGGTCGGGCGCTCAGGATCAACCCGTTCGACCAGCCGAACGTGCAGGAGAGCAAGACCAACACCGCGGCCGTGCTCGACGGCGACGCGCGGCTGGCCACCGAGCCGCTCTTCACCGAGGGCGCGGTGGAGGTGCACGCCGCCGGACCGGTACCTGGGCTCGACGAGGTGGGCGACCTCGCCGGCGCCCTGTCGGCCCTGCTCCGAGCCGTGCCCGAGCGCGGCTACCTCGCCGTCATGGCGTACCTCGACCGGGTCGCGCAGCCGCAGGCCGCCGACCTGCGGGCCGCGCTCGCCGCCCGGCTCGCGCACCCGGTGACGTTCGGCTGGGCTCCGCGGTTCCTGCACTCGACCGGGCAGTACCACAAGGGCGGGCCGCAGGTCGGCGCGTACCTGCAGGTGACCGGCGCGGTCGAGCACGACCTCGACGTCCCGGACCGGCCGTACACCTTCGGGCGGCTGCAGGCGGCGCAGGCCGCCGGCGACCTGCAGGCGCTCGTGCAGCGCGGGCGCCCCGTCCTGCGCCTGCACCTCACCGACCGCTCCGCCGGGTTGGAGCAGCTGCTGCGGGCGGCGCGCTCGTGACGTCCGCCGGGGCACCGCGCAGCGCGGCGGACGCGAACCCCCTGCGCGACCCGCGAGACCGCCGCCTCCCCCGGATCCCGCCGGCCTGCGCGCTGGTCGTCTTCGGCGTCACCGGCGACCTCGCCCGCAAGAAGCTCATCCCGGCGGTGTACGACCTCGCCAACCGCGGGCTGCTGCCGCCGGGCTTCGTGCTGCTCGGCTTCGCCCGGCGCGACCGGGGCGACGGCGACTTCCAGCAGCTGGCCAGGGAGGCCGCCCGCAAGGGCGCGCGCACGGAGTTCCGCGAGGAGACGTGGCGGCGCCTGGCCGAGGCGCTGCACTTCCTGCCCGGGTCCTTCGACGACGAGGCGGCCTTCGACCAGCTCGCGGCGACGCTCGCCGACCTCGACCGCCAGCACGGCACGGGCGGCAACGCCGCCTTCTACCTGTCGATCCCGCCGGCGGCCTACCCGACGGTGCTCGAGCAGCTGCGGCGCACCGGCCTGGCGCAGTCGCGCGACGGCAGCTGGCGGCGGGTGGTGGTGGAGAAGCCGTTCGGCGAGGACCTCGCCTCCGCGCAGCGGCTGAACGCCCTGGTCGACGGGGTGTTCACCGCCCAGGACGTCTTCCGCATCGACCACTACCTCGGCAAGGAGACCGTCCAGAACCTGCTGGCGCTGCGCTTCGCCAACGAGATGTTCGAGCCGATCTGGAACCGCCAGCACATCGACTCGGTGCAGATCACGATGGCCGAGGACGTCGGCATCGGCGGGCGCGCGGGCTTCTACGAACGCACCGGCGCCGCGCGCGACGTCCTGCAGAACCACCTGCTGCAGCTGCTCGCGCTCACCGCGATGGAGGAGCCGAGCAGCTTCGACGCGGAGAGCCTGCGCACCGAGAAGCGCAAGGTGCTCAGCACCGTGCTGCCGCCCGCAGACCTGTCCCGGGGCGCTGTGCGCGGTCAGTACCAGGAGGGCTGGCTCGCGGGCGAGCGGGTGCGCGGCTACCGCGAGGAGGAGGGTGTCGACCCAGCGAGCTGCACGGAGACCTACGCCGCGCTGCGGCTGTGCGTCGAGACGCGGCGGTGGGCTGGCGTGCCGTGGTACCTGCGCACCGGCAAGCGCCTCCCCCGTCGAGTCACCGAGATCGCCGTGGTGTTCCGCAAGGCCCCCGTCCTGCCGTTCATGGAGACCGACACCGAGGAGCTCGGCAGCAACCAGCTCGTCGTGCGGGTGCAGCCCGACGAGGGGATGACGCTGCGGTTCGGGTCGAAGGTCCCCGGGACGCAGATGGAGGTCCGCGACGTCGCCATGGACTTCCTGTACGGCGAGGCGTTCACCGAGAGCTCGCCCGAGGCCTACGAGCGCCTGCTGCTCGACGTGCTGCTCGGCGACGCGTCGCTGTTCCCCCGCAACGAGGAGGTCGAGCACTCATGGCGGGTCGTGGACCCGGTGGAGCAGCACTGGCGCGAGCAGGACGAGGCCGGGCGCGGCCCCCAGCCGTACCGCGCCGGGACGTGGGGCCCCGCGGCGGCGGACGAGATGCTCGCCGCCGAGGGCCGAGCGTGGCGGCGCCCGTGACCCGCATCCCGACGAGGCGCCCCGCGTGACCGTGCTCTGGGACACCTCCGGCTCCCAGGTCGTGCGCGCGCTGGCCGAGGAGCGGCGGCACGCCGGATCGGTCGCCAGCGGGCTCGCGCTCACCCTCGTCGTCGTCGTCGACGAGCAGCGGGTCGCGGAGGCCGAGGCGGCCGCGACCCGCGCGGCGGCGCAGCACCCGTGCCGGCTGCTCGTCGTGGTGCGTCGGCGACCGGACGCGCCCGAGCCGCGGCTCGACGCCGAGGTGCTCATCGGTGGTCGGCTGGGCCCCGGCGAGGCGGTCGTGATGCGCATGTGGGGGCGGCTTGCTCTGCACGCGGAGTCCGTGGTGCTGCCGCTGCTCGCGCCCGACGCGCCCGTCGTGACCTGGTGGTACGGCCAGCCCCCGCAGAAGATCGCTCACGACCCGCTCGGCGTCTTCGCCGACCGGCGCATCACCGACTGCGCGCAGGCACCCGACCCGCTGGCCGCGCTCCGCGCCCGCGCGGAGGACTACGCCCCGGGCGACACCGACCTGACCTGGACCCGGACGACGGCGTGGCGGGCCCTGTGCGCCGCCGCCTTCGACGCCGCGGCCGGCCCGGCGCGGCGCGCGGCGGTCGCCGGGGCGGCGTCCGACCCTGCCCGGGACCTCCTCGCCGCCTGGCTCACCCACCGGCTCGGGCTGGCGGCGGAGCTGCGCGACACGGCGGGGCCGGGGGTCACCGGCGTCGAGCTCACGCTCGACGACATCGCGATGCGGCTCGCCCGCGGCGACGGCGCCACCGTCCTGCTGTCGCACACCGGGCAGCCGGACCGCACGCTGCCGCTGCCGGCG
>JALYNK010000201.1 GCA_030773235.1 Actinomycetota bacterium
GACGACGACACGACAACGCGCGGCGTGCACGACATCTACCTCTACGCGCACCTGCCGCTGGCGCTCGGGCTGGCCGCGACCGCGGTCGGGCTCGAGCACGCGGTGCTGCACGCCGGCGACCCCGGGCTGGCGCTGGGCGCGCGGCTCGTGCTCTGCGGCGGGCTCGCCGTCTACCTGGCCGGCTCGACGCTGCTGCAGGCCGGGCTCACCGGCTCCTTCGGACCTCCGCTGCGCTGGCCGGGCACCGGAGCCGTCGCCACCGCAGCGCTCGCCTTCCTCGACGTGCGTCCACCGCTGCTGCTCGCGCTGCTCGCCGGGCTGTTGCTGCTGGGCCTGGTCGCCGGGGCGGCTCAGCACCGCGCCGGGCAGGTGCGCACCGCGAAGGTCTAGGCGCCGTGCGGCCCGCTACGGCCCCTCCTGCACGGCGGGCGCCCGGGCGGGCACGGTCACCAGGAGGATGCCGACCGCGACTGCGGCGCCGCCGAGCACCAGGCCGGACGACAGCCGCTCGTCGAACACCACGACGCCGTACGCCGCGGCGAGCACCGGGACCGCGAACATGTAGCTGCTCACCACCCCCGCCTCGCCGCGCTGCAGCAGGGCGAACTGCAGCAGATAGCCGCCGGCGGTCGACACGCCTGCGGTGTAGGCGGTGCAGAGCAGCAGGGTCCCGGTCCAGTGCACGGGCCGGTCGTCGGCCAGCGCGAGCGCGACCAGCGGCACGGAGCCGTACGTCAGCGCCAGCAGGAGCGCCGGCGCGAGCGGCACGCCGCAAGGTCCGGACCGGGCCTTGACCACGACGGTCCCGACGGCGAAGCAGACCGCTGCGCCCAGGAAGAGCATCGCCGCGCGGCCGACGGGGGCGTCGCCGGCACCGGTGAGCTCGCCGAGCACGGCGAGCGCGACGCCGGCCCAGCCGGTCAGCAGTCCGGCGACCTGGCGCGGTCGCAGCCGCTCGCCGAGCACGGCCCGGCCGAGGAGCGCGACGAGCAGCGGCTGGGCGTAGATGAGCACCGCCCCGAACCCGACGCCGGCGAGCGCGAACCCGGCGGTCTGCAGAGCGAGGAACGTCGCGATGTAGACGGCGCCGAGCACCGCCCCGAGTGCGTGGACGCGGCGTTGGCGCAGCGCCGCGCGCAGCCCGGCCGCGTCGCGCAGCACCAGCGCGAGCAGCAGCGGAGGGACCGCGCCGACGGTGCGCAGCGCGGCGAACGCCGGCGCGGGCGCGTCGCGCAGGGCGAGCTTCACCGCGACGAAGGCCGAGCTCCACACCAGGCACAGCACGACCGCGACCACCGGAGTAGGCACCCGGCGGGCGCCGGCTGCCGTCAGCCGGCGACCTCCGCGCCCGTGCGTGCGACGGCCCGCGCGGCCTCCGGCCCCTGCTCGAGCAGGACCCGCAGTCCGTCGTCGTCGAGGACGGGAACGCCGAGCTTTCCCGCCTTCTCGTACTTCGCCGCGCCGGGTTCGGCGCCGGCGACCAGGAAGTCGGTCTTCTTGCTGACGCTGCCGGTCACCTTGCCGCCGAGCGCCTGGACGGCCTCGGTGGCGCTGTCGCGGCTGTGGTCGCGCAGCGTGCCGGTGATCACGACGGTGACGCCCTCGAGCGGGCGAGGACCGGTCTCGGCGCCCTCGTCGGCGACCCGCGCGCCGCCGGCGCGGATGCGCTCGACGATGTCGCGGTGCCGGGCGTCGGCGAACCACTCGGCGAGCGCCCGCGCGACGACCGGTCCGACGCCCTCGACCGCGGCGAGGTCCTCGGGCGTCGCGGCCATGACCGCGTCGATCGTGCGGAACTGCCGCGCCACGTCCTGCGCCGCCGTCGGCCCGACGTGGCGGATGGACAGGCCGACGAGCAGCCGCCACAGCGGCCGGTCGCGCGCGGCCTCGAGGCCTGCCAGGATCTGCGCGATCTTCTTCGGCCCGAACCCGCGCAGCCCCTCGAACGAGCTCCCGGTCAGGCTGAACACGTCGCCGACGTCGCGCAGCCGCCCGGTCTGCGTGAGGACGGTGGCCGTCTCGTAGCCCAGCCCGTCGATGTCCAGCGCGCCCCGCCCCGCGAAGTGGAACACCGCCTCGCGCAGCTGCGCGGGGCAGGCGACGGAGTTGGGGCACCGCACGTCGACCTCGCCCTCGGGGCGGGACAGCTCGCTGCCGCACTCGGGGCAGGACGTCGGCATGGCGAACTCGCGCTCGGCGCCGGTGCGCAGCGCGACGACCGGCCCGACGACCTCGGGGATGACGTCGCCGGCGCGCCGGACGACGACGGTGTCACCGATGAGGACGCCCTTGCGCCCGACCTCGTCCTGGTTGTGCAGGGTGGCGACCTTGACCACCACACCGCCGACCTGCACCGGCTCCATGTAGGCGAACGGCGTCACGCGACCGGTGCGCCCGACGTTGACCCGGATGTCGAGGAGCTTCGTCGTGGCCTCCTCCGGCGGGTACTTGAACGCGATCGCCCAGCGCGGTGCGGCGGCGGTGGCCCCGAGCCGCCGCTGCAGCGGGAGCTGGTCGACCTTGACCACGACACCGTCGATCTCGTGCTCGACGTCGTGCCGGGACTCCCCCCAGTGCGCGATGTGGCCGAGGACTCCGTCGAGGTCGTCGAACACCCGGAACCGGCTGCTCACCGGCAGCCCCCACGCCTGCAGTTGCGCGTACGCCCCGCTCTGCGTGGCCGGGTCCCACCCCCGCCGGGCACCGAGGCCGTGCAGCGTCAGGCTCAGCGGCCGGCTCGCCGTGACCCGCGGGTCCTTCTGCCGCAGGCTGCCGGCGGCGGCGTTGCGCGGGTTGGCGAACGGCGCCCGGCCGTCGGCGACGAGCCGCTCGTTGAGCCCGCGGAAGTCGTCGTGGGTGATGAACACCTCGCCACGCACCTCGAGCAGCGCCGGCACGTCGTCGCCCGTCAGCTGCTGCGGCACCGACCGGAGCGTGCGGACGTTCGCGGTGATGTCCTCGCCGACCCGGCCGTCGCCGCGGGTGGCCGCGCGCTCCAGCCGGCCGTCGCGGTAGACCAGCGCCACCGCCAGGCCGTCGATCTTCAGCTCGCACAGCCAGCGGGCGCTGTCGCCGACCTCCTTGCGGACCCGGCCCGCCCAGGCCTCCAGCTCCTCGCGGTCGAAGACGTTGCCGAGGCTCATCAGCCGCTCGAGGTGCTCCACCGGCGCGAAGTCGGTGGAGTACGTGCCCATGACCTTCTGCGTGGGCGAGTCCGGCGTGCGCAGCGACGGGTGCTCGTCCTCCAGGCGCTGCAGCTCGCGCATCCGCGCGTCGTACTCCGCGTCGGGAACGGTCGGGGCGTCGAGGACGTAGTAGCGGAACGCGTGCTCGTCCAGCTCGCGGGACAGGTCGGCGTGCCGGGCGCGGACCGCGTCGTCCGGCTCGTCCGTCGCCGGCGCCGGAACTTCGGGCAGGTCGCCGTCGCTGGCCTCGTCGCTCCCGGTCGGGCGTCCGTCCGCCATGGTCACTCCGGCTCCTCCCGCAGCAGGCGCGCCGCGGCGGTGCAGGCACGCAGAGCCTGCCGGGCGTACCCGTCACTCGCTCCCGCGAGGCCGCACGCGGGCGTGACCACGACGGTCTCGGGCAGCCGCTCGGCCGGCAGGCCCAGCCGCCGCCACAGCTCCCGCACCGGGCGGAGGGTGGTGGCGGCGTCCGGCAGCGGGCGGTCGGTCGACGGGACGCAGCCGAGCAGCAGGCCGGCGCCGCTCTCGACGGCCTCGCCGACCGCGTCCTCGTCGGCGCGGCGCAGGACGGCGAGGTCCAGGGCGAGCGCGTGCGCTCCCGCGCTGCGCAGCAGATCGATCGGCGCGCCGGGAGCGCAGCAGTGCACGACGAGGTGCCCGGCCGCGCTGCCGGCGGTGCGCAGGTGCTCCTGCACGGTGGCGGGCTCCGGCGCGCGCAGCGTGCCGAAGCCGCTCGGCGTCGGCACCCGGCCGGCGAGCACGGCGGGCAGCGACGGCTCGTCGAGCTGCAGGAGGAGCTCGGTGCCGGGCAGCCGGCGCCCGAGG
>JALYNK010000202.1 GCA_030773235.1 Actinomycetota bacterium
AGGCGATCCAGTCGGCGACGCCCTGCACGAGGGTGACCGGGCAGGTGATCTGGCGCAGGCCGGTCGGCACGTCCAGCAGCACGCCCCACAGAAGCAGGCGCCAGAAGCCCTGCGAGTCGGCGAAGCCCTCGCGGGCGCCGAGCGCCTCGTCCCGGGTGCTGGCGAGCGGACGCGCCTTGAGCGAGGCGAGCAGCGCCGCGCGGGCGGGCCGCACGGCGGCCAGTGGCTCCAGCACCGGCGCCAGACGGCGGAGCGCGACGCGGGCGAGCGCCATCGTGGCGCCCTGGTAGAGCCGCTCGCCGGGCAGGTTCAGCCCGGACGGCGACACCGCGACGACCGACCGCGCGCGTCCGCGGCGGGCCAGCTCGAGCGCGACCCGCGCGCCGAGGGAGTTGCCGAGCACGTGGACGGTGCCCACGCCCTCGGCGTCGAGCGTCCGCTCCACCGCGTCCGCGAGGGCCGGGACGTCGGGGCGGGAGCGCAGCGCGGGCGAGCCGCCGGCGCCAGGGAGGTCGACGGCCAGCACACGGAACGACGCCGCCAGCGCGGGGACGACCGGAGCGAAGTCGCGCGACGAGCTGCCGATGCCGTGCAGGAGCAGGAGGGGCTCGCCGCGGCCGTACCGGGACAGGGACAGCGTCTCGACAGGCACGATCCTCTGGTACCCGTGGGTCCGGCGGGCAGGCCGTGACCGTCCCCACGGCGCGCGGAGCGGGTGCGACGGAGGGGTACCTGCCCGGCATGGACCGACGCACCCTGCTCCTCGGCGACTGGACGCCCGTCGTCCGCGACGGCATCGACGTGCTCCGGCTGGTGGTGCTGGGTGGCGCGGTCGCGTTCGCCGTCGCGGGCGAGGTCAAGGGCGCGGTCGTGCTCGGCCTGCTCGGGACGGCGACCCTGCTCGCCCGGCTGGTCGACCTGCCGCGGGTGTACGACCTCTCGTTCACGGCGGCCATGGCGCTGCAGGGCTTCGGCGAGGCCTTCGGGGTCTACGACCGGGTGGTTCGCTTCGACGACCTCGTGCACTTCACCCTGCCGATGCTCATCTCTCCGGTCGTGTACATCGCGCTGGCGCGGCTCGACGTCGTGCCCGACCCGCGGGACGAGACGCACCTGCAGCACTACGTCGGGATCTTCGTCGTCACCGCGGCGCTCGGCATCGCTGTCGGGGCGCTCTGGGAGATCGTCGAGTGGCGCTCCGACGCGTGGCTCGGCAGCAACCTGTCCGAGGACAACGACGACACCAACGGCGACCTGGTGCGCGACAGCCTGGGCGCGCTCGTGGGCGCTGCGCTGCTGGTGGTGTGGGCGCGGTTCGGCTGGGGCTCCGTGCGGCGCATCCCGGGCGTCAACACCCACGAGGACGTCAGCGCCTGACCGTCACGCCCCGTCGATGCCGGTGAGCCGTACGCCCCGGAAGGCGGCCAGCCGCTCGGCCTGCTGCTCCAGCCCGCCGCGCAGCTGCGGCGTCGGGTCGCACCACAACTCGACCTGCAGCCGCAGGCGCGACCCGGTCTGGCGCGGCCGCCACAGGCCGACCAGGTCGACGTTCGCGAGCACGGCGCCGGGGCGCCCGAGGGCCGACCACAGCGCTTTGGCCCGCACGCGGTCGGGCACGAGCAGGTCCCGGTCGCGGGCCTGGAGGAACGGGTCGTACGGCCCGAGCAGGCGGACGTCGACGGAGCCGGGCGCGGCCGGCAGGGACGCGGCCAGCAGGGACCTGGCCTCCCCGTCGACCTCCACGTCGACGACGTCGTCCGGCCACCGCGCCCGCACCTCGGCGACCGGGGCGTCGAGGTGCGCAGCCACGTGCTTCGGGGTCGCCGGCCCGAGCAGGCGCAGGTAGCCACGGACGACGTCGAGGCGCGGCGGCGGCGGCGGGTCGGCGCGGAGGCCGGGCACCGGCTGGAGCACGGACGGCGACGTCCCCGGCTGGAGCTCGAGGCCGGCGCGCAGCGCGGCGAGCCGGAAGGACTGCTCGTGCACGTGCACCGCCCGGCACGGCGCGCAGTGCTTGAGGTAGGGCTCGGGCAGCCGCTCGCTGAGCCGCGCGGACATCTCGTGCTTGGCCGTGGGCCGGTCGACGATCTCGCGCATCGCGGCGGCGACCACGTCGAGCGCCTCGAGGGCGCCGATGCCGGCGGCCCGCAGCGGCGTCGCGGCGTCGAAGATCCGCTTGCCGGCGTCGGCCTCGGAAAACGGCGCGACCGCCGCGGCCACGCCGGGCAGGTCGGTGCGCCGGTACAGGTGGGGCGCACCGCGCAGGGTCCACACCGTGACCAGGTGCTCGGAACCGGTCTGCTCCAGCGGCACGCCCCGGCACGCGAGGGCCCAGCCACCGCCGTCCGGGCCGGTGTCCTGCACGCCGAGGTCGAGGACCGCGGTGTCGGCGAGGTCCCCCGCCACCCGGTCGAGCTGCTGCGCGCGGACGCGGAGGCTCACCACCTCCTCGCGGTGCATCGCGGTCACGCGCCACCGTAGGCAGCCCGGCTCAGCCGGGCAGCAGCAGGAGCTTGCCCGTCGAGCGGCGGGCCTCGAGGTCCTCGTGCGCGCGGCGCGCCTCGGCAAGCGGGTACCGGGCGCCGATGCGGACGTCCAGCCGGCCGGCGGCCACCAGGTCCAGGACCGCTCCCGCCCGCTCGCGCAGCATCCCCGAAGTGCGCGTGTAGGTCGCCAGGGTCGGCCGCTGGACGTACAGCGACCCGTGCGCCGCCAGCTGCAGGAGATCGAGCGGTTCGGGCTGACCGCTCGCGGCGCCGTACAGGACCATGCGGCCGGTCGGGCGCAGCGCGGCCAGCCCGGCGAGGAAGGTCGTGCGCCCGACGCCGTCGTAGACCGCTGCGGCGCCCTCCCCGCCGGAGAGCTCGCGCACCCGCTCGGCAAAGCCGTCGTAGCCGACCACGACGTCGTCCGCGCCGGCGGCCCGCGCGAGCTCGGCCTTGTCCTCCGTCGACGTGGTGGCCAGGACGGAGCCGCCGCGGGCTCGTACGAGCTGCGTGAGCAGCAGGCCGACGCCGCCGGCGGCGCTGTGCACGACGACCCGGTCGCCGTCCTGCACGGGGTAGGAGTCGGCGGCGAGGTACTGCGCGGTGCAGCCCTGCAGCAGTACCGCGGCGGCGACCTCCGCCTCGACGCCGTCGGGGACCGGCACGAGCTTGTCGCGGGGCGCGGCGACCCGGGCCGCGTAGCTGCCGCGGACGTCGAGCCACGCCACCCGCTCGCCGGTGCCGACCACGGTGCCGGCGCCCTCGACGCCCACCACGGCCGGCGGCGAGGCGCTGTACGGCGGGCGCCCCTCGCGCTCGTACACGTCGCGGAAGTTGACCCCGACGGCCTCGACGTCGACCAGCACCTCGCCGTCGCCCGGCACCGGATCGGGCTGCTCGCGGACCGCCAGCACCTCCGGACCGCCGGCCCGCTCGTACACGACCGCCTGCACGTCGCCTCCCGCACCTCGACCCGGGGGGCGCTCTACCCCGCGGGGGACGCCACGCGGCGGGCGGTGGCGGTCAGGCCTCGTCGTCGGCGTGGACCGCGAGGACGGGGACGGGAGCCTGGAGCAGCACCTGCTGCGCGGTGCTGCCGAGCAGCAGCTTCCCGACGGCGCTGCGCCGGGGCAGCCCGATGACCAGCAGCCGCACGTCGGGCTCGGCCGCGGCCGCGAGCAGCTGCTGGGCGACGTCCGGGCCCTGCTGCGACTGCCGGATCTCGTGCTCGACGCCGGCGCCGCGCAGCGTCGCGGTGAGCTCGGCGAGCTCGCCAGGGGTGGCGAGCGCGGGGTCACCTGGAGCGGCGCCGCGGGAGGCGTTGAGGACGAGCAGCCGCGTGCCCCGCAGCCTCGCCTCCTCGCCCGCCTGCGTCACAGCCGTGCGGCCCTCCGGAGTGGGGACGTAGCCCACGACGACGGTCATCTGTTCTCCTCGGGACGGGTGGGAGCAGAGTCGCCGTCGGCCTGCCCCCCTCGGGCCG
>JALYNK010000203.1 GCA_030773235.1 Actinomycetota bacterium
GCCGTGATCTCGCGCGCGGTGCGGTGCAGCAGGTGTCCCTCGGGCACGTCGGTGGCGTACCCCCGGACCGCGGCCGCGACCGCTCCCGGGCAGGGACAGGCTGCTCGCCGTGTCCGACGACCGCCTTGAGCAGGCGCTGCGGGACCTGCTCGCGCACCGGGCGGGCAGCGCGTGCCCGAGCGAGGTGGCCCGCGCGGTCGGCGGCGAGCGCTGGCGCGAGCTGATGGCGCCGGTGCGCGCCGCTGCGGGCCGGCTGGCCGCCCGCCGCGAGGTCGAGGTGACCCAGCGCGGGCAGGTCGTCGACGTCGCCAGCGCCCGCGGTCCGGTGCGCGTCCGGCGCCCGCAGCAGACGTACGGTCGCGGCATGCTGCCCGAGCGCCGCACGGCCCGCCTCGACGTCCTCGTGCCGGGCTCCGTCGCGCCGCAGCCGGACGGCACGCTGCGGGTGACCGGCACCGTGTCGCTCGTCCGCGACGCCGACCGGGTGCTCGTCGTCGACCCGGGCATGGTGCCGCGCCGGGAGGACCTCCTCGACGCGCTGGCGGCGCTCGGCGTCCGCCCGTCCGACGTCACCGACGTCGTCCTGAGCCACCACCACCCGGACCACACGCTGAACGTGGCGCTGTTCCCCGTCGTCCCGGTGCACGACGTGCAGGCGGTGTACGAGGGCGACCGCTGGACCCGCCGACCGGCCGACGGCGTGCTGCTCGCGCCCGCGGTCCGGCTGCTGGCCACGCCGGGGCACACCGGTCAAGACGTCACGACGCTCGTCGGCACGCCGGACGGCGTCGCCGCGCTCACCCACCTGTGGTGGACCGGGGAGGGGCCCGCCGACGACCCGTACGCCCCGGACCGCGCGCTGCTCTCGGCGCAGCGCGCCCGCGTCCTCGAGGTCGCCGACCTCGTCGTGCCCGGCCACGGCCCGGCCTTCCGCCCGGGGGAAGCGACCCCCCGCTGACGGTTGTTGCACCGCGCATGACCGTGCAGGTGGACATCTGGTCCGACGTCGTCTGTCCCTGGTGCTACGTCGGCAAGCGCCGCTTCGAGGCCGCCCTCGAGCGGTTCCCGCACCGCGACCAGGTGGAGGTGGTGTGGCGCAGCTTCGAGCTGGACGCCTCGGCTGCCCCGTCGGACGCGCTGGAGGGCACGTACGCGCAGCGGCTGGCGGCGAAGTACCGCTGCTCCGTCGCCGAGGCGCAGCAGATGATCGACCACATGACGGCGACGGCCGCCGCCGAGGGACTGGACTTCCGGTTCGACATCGCGCGCCCCGGCAACACCTTCGCCGCGCACCGGCTGCTGCACCTCGCCCATGAGTGCGGCGTGCAGGACGCGCTCAAGGAGCGGCTGGACCGCGCGACGTTCACCGAGGGGTCGCCCGCGTCCGACCCCGAGGCGCTCACCGAGCTCGCCGTCGAGGTCGGGCTGGACCGCGCCGAGGTGGAGCAGGTCCTCGCCGGCGACCGCTACGCCGACGCCGTGCGCGCGGACGAGGCCCAGGCAGCGGCGTTCGGGATCACCGGCGTGCCGTTCTTCGTCGTCGACGGCCGGTACGGCGTGTCCGGCGCCCAGCCGGCGGACCTGCTGCTGCAGGTGCTGGAGCGGGCCTGGGCGGAGCAGGCGCCGCTGCAGGTGGTCGGTGCCGGCGCCGCCCCCGGGTGCGAGGGCGATGCCTGCGCCGTCTGACCCTCAGCCGGCGTCCAGGACGATGCCGAGCACGCCGGCGCCGTAGCCCGGGACGTCCACCCTCACGTCCGCGCGGCGGCCCGGGCGACGCAGGAAGTCCACGGTCGGGCCGTGCACCGGCTCCGGGGCCACCGCCACGTCGCGCAGCTTGAGGTGCACGTCGTCGCAGTTGAACAGCGACGCCGCGACGTTGAGCACCTCGCGCGTGTTGTCGGCGAGGTCCTCGGGGACGGCCCCGTCCCCCACCGCCACGCCCACGCGCTGCGCCGGGACGAGGGCGAGAGCGGCTCCGAGCGCGGCACCCAGCTCGAGGTCGAGCAGCACCACCGCACGCACCGCGGCCGTGTCGTCGACGTAGCTCGCGACGATGCGGACGTCGCGGCCGAGGAGCACGGGTGTGGCCTCCAGCGCCGCGGTGACGCCCCGGTCGACGAGGCCGTCGAGGAGCGTCCTGACCTCGGCCGCGCCCGGAAGGCCCGAGAGCGTGCTGCTCATCCCACCAGCACCCCGTTCAGGGCCGCGGTGAAGGTGTCCGCGGTGAACGGCTTGGCGATGAGGAACAGCGCGCCGGCCTCGCGGGCCGTCTCGCGCATGGCCTCGGTCGACTCGGAGGTGACGAAGCCGAAGCGCACGTCGTCGCCCCGCTCGCGCAGCGCGCGGAGGAACTCGATACCGGTGACCTCGGGCATGTTCCAGTCCGACAGCACGAGGTCGGGCTTCTCGCTGGCCACCAGCGCGAGGCCCTCGGAGCCGTCGCCGGCCTCGAGGAACGTGTGGTCCCCGTACCCGGCCTGGCGCAGCGTGCGCGTGACGATCATGCGCATGGCCTTGCTGTCGTCGACGATGAGGATCTTCACGGCTCAGGCCTTCCAGACGCTGACGAGCACGGGAGCGTCGCTGCAGAGCAGCGCGACGCGGGACAGGAGGACGGCGCCGGGGACCCGGACCGTGTAGTTCACGCCCTCGGACACCGAGGGCAGCGAGAGCTTGCTGGGCGCCGGGACGAGCGACTTGATGTTGCCGCCCACCATGTTGGTCAGCTCGCCCAGCGCGTCGCTGACCTCCTGCTCCGAGAGGCTGCCGGGGTCCGCCTCGAACATCGCCTCGGCGGCGGCCTGCGCGTGGTCCGCGCCGACCTGCAGGAACACCGAACCGTCCCACTCGCCGGTGATGTGGACGCAGCCGGTGACGGTGGGGCCGGCCAGCGGCGGGGCGTCCTCCCCCAGCGGGTGCGGCTGGAGGTGGAGCACGAGGAACGACTCCCAGACGTCCTGGGTGATCGCGAGGATCTGCTCCTCGGTCACGACGGGAGTGCTGTCGACGACGGTCATGACGCGTGCCT
The DNA here is from genome assembly GCA_030773235.1 of Actinomycetota bacterium. GTDB lineage: Bacteria > Actinomycetota > Actinomycetes > Mycobacteriales > SCTD01 > JALYNK01. The sequence goes on from JALYNK010000203.1 coordinate 3,029, forward strand.
CTCAGCCACGGGGCCGGTAGGCCGTGGCGCGGTCGAGGACGACGCGCTCCCACGCGTCATCGATGGTGAGGGTGGTCTCGGCGGCGCCGAGGAACAGGTAGCCGTCCGGGCGCAGGACCCGCCGGACGCGTTCGAGCACCTGGCGCTTCGTCGGGGTGTCGAAGTAGATGAGGACGTTGCGCAGGAACACGACGTCGAAGGTGCCGATCGGCGGGAACGGCTGCGCGAGGTTGAGCGGCCGTGTGCTGACCGTGTGGCGCAGCTCGGGCTTGACCTGCCACTCGGTCCCGACCTTGTCGAACCACCGCACCAGCATCGACACGGGCAGGCCGCGGTTGACCTCGAGCTGGCTGTACCTCCCGGCCGCGGTGCGGTCGAGCATCTCCTGCGACAGGTCGGTGGCGAGCAGGGAGGTGCGGAAGCCCGGGTGGGCCGCCAGCCCCTCGCGCAGGAGCATCGCGATCGTGTACGGCTCCTGCCCGGCGCTGGAAGCGCCGCACCACACGTCGATCGAGCGCTCCGCGGCCCGCGCCGCCACCAGCGCCGGCAGCACGCACTGGGCCAGCGCGTCGAAGGGGTGGCGGTCGCGGAAGAACGACGTCTCGTTCGTCGTCATCGCCTCGACCACGGCGTCGGACAGCCGCCCGTCGGGCTCGCGCTTGAGGCGCTGCACGAGCCCGGCGAGCCCGGTCTCCCCCACCGAGCGCGCGACGGGCAGGAGCCGCGACTCGACGAGGTACTCCTTGCCGGGCTCCAGCACGATGGCGGAGCGCCGTCGCACCAGCTGGCAGACCCAGGCGAAGTCGGCGGCGGGCAGCGCGCCGGCGGCGGGCAGCGGGGACCGGGCGGAGCCGTCACCGGGAGCCTCCGAGCGGGAGAGGCGCGCGCTTGCGCGCGA
>JALYNK010000204.1 GCA_030773235.1 Actinomycetota bacterium
TGAGCAGCGCCTCGAAGACCTCCAGGTCCTCGAGGTCGTCGAGGACGTCCTCGCGCTCGCCGGGCGAGAGCGGCTCGTCGCCCGCGTCGTCGCCGTCGAGGGCCTCGAGCTCGCGGACCGGGTCGTCCGGATCGCCCGCGAACGGGTCGACGGGCTCGCTGGGTGGGGTCATCGCGCTCCAGCCTAGGTCTCCGGCGAGGCGCGCGGCTGTCGCGGACCTAAACTGCAAGGACCCCGTACGCGGCCGCCTCTCGCTCGAGGACCGTGCCGAGGAAGGCTCCGATGACCTCCTCCGACGTCGGGCCCGACGTGGCGCTCGCTCCTCTGGGCCTGACCTTCGACGACGTGCTGATCCTGCCCGGGAGCAGCGACGTCATCCCCAGCGAGGCCGACACCACGACCCGGCTGTCGCGCCGGATCCGGTTGCGCGTGCCGCTGCTGTCCAGCGCCATGGACACCGTCACCGAGTCGCGGATGGCGATCGCCATGGCGCGCCAGGGCGGCATCGGCGTGCTGCACCGGAACCTGTCGATCGACGACCAGGCCGCGCAGGTCGACCTCGTCAAGCGCTCCGAGGCCGGCATGGTGACCAACCCCGTCACCTGTTCGCCGTCGGACACCCTCGCCGACGTCGACCGCCTGTGCGCCCACTACCGAATCTCGGGCGTGCCCGTCACCGACGCCGACGGCGTGCTGCTCGGCATCGTGACCAACCGCGACATCCGCTTCGAGACCGACACGACCCGGCCGGTCCGCGAGGTCATGACGCCGATGCCGCTCGTCACCGCGCGCGAGGGCGTGAGCGGCCCGGAGGCGCTGGCGCTGCTGCAGGCCAACAAGATCGAGAAGCTGCCGCTCGTCGACGCCGACGGCCGCCTGCGCGGGCTCATCACGGTCAAGGACTACGTGAAGAGCGACCAGTACCCGCTGGCCACGAAGGACGCCGACGGCCGCCTCGTCGTCGGCGCCGCGGTCGGCTTCTTCGACGACGCGTGGAAGCGCGCTCTGACGCTCGTCGAGGCGGGTGTCGACGTCCTCGTCGTCGACACCGCGCACGGCCACAGCCGCGGCGTGCTGGACATGGTCGCCCGCCTCAAGGCCGATCCCGTCGCCGCGCACGTCGACGTCATCGGCGGCAACGTCGCCACCCGCGCCGGCGCTCAGGCCCTCGTCGACGCCGGCGCCGACGGGATCAAGGTCGGGGTTGGGCCTGGATCGATCTGCACGACCCGCGTCGTCGCGGGCGTCGGCGCTCCGCAGGTCACGGCGATCGCGGAGGCGGCCAAGGCGGCGCGCCCGGCAGGCGTGCCCGTGATCGGCGACGGAGGGCTGCAGTACTCCGGCGACATCGCCAAGGCGCTCGTCGCCGGTGCCGACTCGGTGATGCTCGGCTCGCTGCTCGCCGGCGTCGAGGAGAGCCCGGGGCAGCTCGTGTTCATCAACGGCAAGCAGTACAAGGCCTACCGCGGCATGGGGTCGCTCGGTGCGATGCAGTCGCGGGGCGCGCAGCGGTCGTACTCCAAGGACCGGTACTCCCAGGCCGACGTGCCCAGCGACGACCAGCTCGTCCCCGAGGGCATCGAGGGGCAGGTGCCGTACCGCGGGCCGCTCGCGGCGGTCGCCCACCAGCTCGTCGGCGGGCTCCGGCAGTCGATGTTCTACGTGGGCGCGCGCAGCGTCCCCGAGCTGCAGGAGCGCGGGCGCTTCGTGCGCATCACCGCGGCCGGGCTCAAGGAGAGCCACCCGCACGACGTGCAGATGACCGTCGAGGCACCGAACTACAGCTCGGGCCGGTGACCTCCGGTGACTGAGGTGGAGATCGGGCACGGCAAGAGCGGGCGGCGGGCGTACGGGTTCGACGACATTGTCCTGGTGCCCTCGCGGCGCACCCGCGACCCGGAGGACGTGTCGCTCGCCTGGGAGGTCGACGCGTACCGCTTCGAGCTCCCGCTGGTCGCCAGCGCGATGGACGGCGTCATGTCACCGGAGACGTGCGTGCTGCTCGGGCGCCTGGGCGGGCTCGGCGTGCTCGACCTCGAGGGGCTCTGGACGCGCTACGACGACCCGGAGCCGCTGCTCGAGGAGCTCGCGGACCTGCCGCCCGGCCCGGCGACGCTCGCCCGGATGCGGGAGATCTACGCCGCGCCGGTGCAGGCCGACCTCATCACCGCGCGGGTCAAGCAGGTCCGGGAGTCCGGGGTGACGGTGGCGGCGTCGCTGACGCCGCAGCGCACGGTGCAGTTCGCGCAGACCGTGCTCGACGCGGGTGTCGACCTGTTCGTCATCCAGGGCACCGTCGTGTCGGCCGAGCACGTCAGCACCCGGTCGGAGCCGCTCAACCTCAAGCGGTTCATCGCCGACCTCGACGTGCCGGTGCTCGTCGGCGGGTGCGCCACGTACCAGAGCGCGCTGCACCTCATGCGCACCGGCGCGGCCGGGATCATGGTGGGTGTCGGGCCGGGCTCGGCCAACACCACCCCGGGCGTCCTGGGGCTCGGCGCGCCGATGGCGACCGCACTGGCCGACGCCGCCGGGGCGCGCCGCGACTACCTCGACGAGTCCGGCGGGCGCTACGTCCACGTCATCGCCGACGGCGGCATGCGCACGGGCGGCGACATCGCCAAGGCGATCGCCTGCGGCGCCGACGCGGTGATGATGGGCAGCGCGCTGGCGCGGGCGCAGGAGGCGCCGGGCCGGGGCTGGCACTGGGGCCACGGCAGCCACCACCCGGAGGTCCCGCGCGGGACGCGGGTGCGGGTGGAGCAGGTCGGCACCATGGAGGAGGTGCTGCTCGGGCCGGCGCACACCGACGACGGGCTCACCGGCATCTTCGGCGCGCTGCGCCGCACCATGGCCCTGACCGGTTACTCCTCGATCAAGGAGTTCCAGCGGGTCGAGGTGCTGGTCGCGCCATCGGTGCGCACCGAGGGCAAGGACTTCCAGCACAGCCAGTCCGTCGGCATGGGGCGCTGACGGCGACCGCGAACGTGTGCCAGCGCTCGCGCCGCAGCACCGGAACGGCCGCCGAGCGTGATCCGCACGCTCAGCCCCTGATCGACATCGGGCTGGGGCTGTGCTGGCGAGCGACCCGCCGCACACGTTCGCCGGCACACGTCCGCCGGCGGGCACAGCCGGCGCGCTGCCGGGGTTGACCTGCGCATGGCCACCGCGAGCTGGAACGGCAGCGTCCTCGCCTCCTCCGACGACACGGTCGTCGTGGAGGGCAACCACTACTTCCCGCGCGAGGCGGTGACGGCGACGCTCGTGGAGTCGCCGCACTCCACGGTGTGCGGCTGGAAGGGCACGGCGTCGTACTACTCGGTCGCGGTCGACGGGGAGGTCAACGAGAACGCCGCCTGGTGCTACCCGGACCCCAAGCCCGAGGCGGCGCAGATCCGCGACCGGATCGCGTTCTGGCACGGCGTCGAGGTGACGGACTGACGGTGCCCGGCTGACGGTGCCCGGCTGACGGGGCCGCGTCGGTAGCCTGGCGCCGGTGAGCGCGCACCCGGCGGCGGACGCCGACACGGTCCTCGTCGTTGACTTCGGCGCGCAGTACGCCCAGCTCATCGCGCGGCGCGTGCGCGAGTGCCACGTCTACAGCGAGATCGTCCCGCACACCATCACGGCGGACGAGATCCGCGCCCGGGCTCCCGCGGCGGTCATCCTCTCCGGCGGCCCGGCCAGCGTCTACGCCCCCGGCGCGCCGCAGCTGCCCGCGGAGTTCTTCACCACCGGCGTCCCGACGTTCGGCATCTGCTACGGGTTCCAGGCGATGGCCGCGTCGCTGGGCGGCGTCGTCGCCCGCACCGGCACCGCGGAGTACGGCCGCACCGCGCTCGCCGTCGTCGACCCGGGCGTGCTGTTCAGCGGGCTGCCCGGCGAGCAGCAGGTCTGGATGTCGCACGGCGACGCGGTCGCTGA
>JALYNK010000205.1 GCA_030773235.1 Actinomycetota bacterium
TCCGCTGCGCCGCGCTCCGCGGCTGCAGCGATGTTGCGCGCCATGCCCTCGAACACCACCCCGTGGAACGGGAAGACCGACCACCAGTACACGTGCCCGGCCAGCCCTCGCGGCGCGAACAACGCTCGCTGGCGGAACACCGTGCGCCCCGCCCGCTCTTCCACGGCCAGCTCCAGCCACGCGAGACCGGGCAGGCGCATCTCGGCCCGCAGCCGCAGCAGGTGCCCGGGCACGAGCTCCTCGACCCGCCAGAAGTCCAGCGCCTCGCCGAGGTAGAGCCGCCGCGGGTCGCGCCGGCCCCGCCGGAGCCCGACGCCGCCGACGAGCCGGTCGAGCAGGCCGCGCGCGTGCCACGCGAGCGGGAACGAGTACCAGCCGTTGTCGCCGCCGATGCCCTCGACCACCCGCCAGACGTCCTCGACGGGCGCGTCCACGATCCGCTCGCGCTCGTCGCGGTACAGCGAGCCGCCCGCCCAGTGCGGGTCGCTCGGCAGCGAGTCCGAGGGGGCGCCGGGCCAGGCGGCCGACGACCAGCGGGTCGCGACGTCGAGGTCGCGGATGCGGCGCAGGGCGAGCGCGACGGCCTCGTCGAAGCCGAGCAGCCCCTCGGGCGGGTCGGGCACGTACTGCGCGATGTCGCGCTCGCTGCAGACCACCTCGTTGACCAGCGACCGGACGAGCGGTGCCGCGAGCGCCCGGGGCACCGGGGTGACGAGGTTGATCCAGTGGGAGGAAAGCCGCGGTGTCAGCAGCGGCACGGGCACGACCAGCCGGGGGCGCAGGCCGGCGATGCGCGCGTAGCGCTGCATCATCTCGACGTACGTGAAGATCTCGGGGCCGCCGATGTCGAACGAGCGCGAGACGTGCGGCGGCAGCGTGGCGCAGCCGACGAGGTAGCGGAGGACGTCGCGCACGGCGATCGGCTGGATCCGGGTGCGCACCCAGCGCGGCGCGATCATCGCAGGCAGGCGCTCGGTGAGGTAGCGGAGCATCTCGAACGACGCCGAGCCGCTGCCGAGGATCACGGCCGCGCGCAGCACCGCGGTCGGCACCCTGCTGGCGAGCAGGATCTCGCCGACCTCGACCCGGGACGCCAGGTGCGCCGACAGCGCATCACCCTCGGCGGCGAGCCCGCCCAGGTAGACGATCCGGCCGACCCCGGCGGCCCGGGCGGCGTCGGCGAACGCCTGCGCCGCCCGCCTGTCGACGTCGGGGAAGTCCGGCACGTCCAGGGAGTGGATGAGGTAATACGCGACGTCCACGCCCGCGAGCGCCGGCCCCAGGGACTCGGGCCGCAGCGCGTCGGCCTCGACGACGTCGACGTCACCGGCCCACGGGACGTCGCGCAGGCGGGAGGCGTCGCGCGTCATCGCGCGCACCGCGTGGCCCTCGGCGAGCAGCCGGGGCACCAGGCGCCCGCCGAGATAGCCGGTCGCACCGGTCACGAGCACGGTCAGGGGCATGGCCGCAGTGTCCGGCAGACTGCGGTGCGCCACCAGGTGGCGCACGTCAGCCGGCGGCTCGAGGACCGCTGCGCAGGCAGACGAGCACGTCGCCGTCCTGCAGCGGCGACGTGCCGGGGTCGTCCCACCGCAGCAGCCGGCCACCGCGTGCGACCGCCAGGACGAGGTCCGGAACGTCCCGCACACCGCCGCCCACCTCGGCGGGGGTCACCGGGCGCTGCAGCAGGTCCAGCCCCTGCCCGGTGACGAGCAGGTCCTCGATGACGGCGACGAGCTGAGGCGCGTCGGTCGCCAGGCCCAGCAGCCGCCCGGACGCCTCCGCCGAAGTGATCACCGAGTCGGCGCCCGACTGCCGCACCAGGCCGGCGTTCTCCACCTCGCGGACCGTCGCGACGATGGTCGCGCGGGGTGCGAGCTGGCGGGCGGTGAGGGTGATGAGGACCGCCGCCTCGTCCGCGTCGACCGCCACCACCACTGCGCGGGCCCGGTCGACGGCGGCCTGCCGCAGGACCTGCTCGCGCGTGGCCGAGCCGAGCACCCCCACGTGCCCGGCGGCGGTCGCCTCGGCCAGCGACTGCGGGTCGGGGTCGACGACGACCACCTCGCCCAGCCGACCCGTCTCCGCGAGCACCCGCAGGGCGCTGCGCCCCTTGGTGCCGTACCCGCACAGCACGACGTGGTCCTCCACCCTGCGCCTCCACGTGCTCACTCGGAAGTCCTCGCGCGTGCGCGCGGTCAGCGCCTCGAGCGTGGTGCTGATCAGGACGAGCAGGAACAGGATGCGCAGCGGCGTGACGAGCAGCGTGTTGAGCAGCCGCGCCTCGTCCGTGGCCGGCGTGATGTCGCCGTAGCCGGTCGTCGAGAGGCTGACGGTGGAGTAGTACGCCGCGTCGAGCAGGCTGACCTCGTCGTCGACCGCGTCGCGGTAGCCGTCGCGGTCCAGGTAGACGACGAGGACCATGAGCGCCAGCAGCGCGAGCGCCAGCAGCACGCGCCGCCCCACCGCCACGAGCGGGCGCACCGGACCCTGCGGCAGCACCGTCGTGCCCGCGCCGCGCGGCTCTGCCGGTCCGGTCACCCTCGCCCCCTCCGCGGGCACCCTGCCCGGCACGACACCCTGCCCCAACCGGCGCGGGCGGGCGCGCCGGCGCGCGCGGGGTAGGGCTGCGGCATGCGGAGCGGGCGACGTACCAATCTCGCGCTGCTCGCGCTCGTCGCGCTCGCCCTGCTCACGGGCACGGTGTCGTACGCGGTGGGGACGGCGCCGGCGACGACCCTGGTGGCGACCGCGCACGCCGCGGCCGGGCTCGGGCTGCTGCTGCTCGTGCCCTGGAAGCAGGCGGTGGTGCGCCGCGGCCTGTCGCGCCCGCCCCACCCCGGGCGCGGCGCCGGGCTGCTGCTCGCCGGGCTGCTGCTGATCACGGTGATCGCGGGGCTCGCGCAGGAGCTCGTCGGGTTCCGCACCGTGCTGGGGCTCGCGCCGCTGCAGGTGCACGTCATCGCGGCGCTGCTCGCCGTTCCGGTGATCGTGGTCCACCTCGTGACGCACCCGCAGCGGCCGCGGGTCGCCGACCTGTCGCGCCGTACGGCCCTGCGCGCCGGCCTGCTCGGGCTCGGCGGCGTCGCGGCCGCGGGCGCCACCCGTGGCCTCGGGCCGGCCGCCCAGCGGCCGACCGGGTCGAGCGAGGTGGGCTCGGGGTCGCCGCAGCAGATGCCGGTGACGCAGTGGTTCACCGACGGCGTTCCGCTGGCCGCGGACCGGGCCGCGCCGCTGCTCGTCCGCGGCGCGCCGGTCGGGCTCGCGCCGGTCGCCGAGGTGATCGCGGTGCTCGACTGCACCGGCGGCTGGTACGCCGAGCAGCGCTGGGCAGGGGTGCCGCTGGACCGGCTGCTCGGCCCGCTCCCGGCGGGAGCGCGCAGCGTCGACGTGGTGTCCGTGACCGGCTACCGGCGGCGCTTCCCGGTCGCCGAGGCGCCGCGGCTGCTGCTCGCCACGCACGTGGGCGGCGAGCCGCTGTCGCCCGGGCACGGCGCGCCGCGGCGGCTCGTCGCGCCCGGCCGGCGCGGCTACCAGTGGGTGAAATGGGTGGTCGCCGTCGAGGTCAGCGACGAGCCGCCCTGGTGGCAGCCGCCGTTCCCGCTGACCTGACGCACCGCGTGAGCGTTTAGGAGCGGGCGCATCCACATCCGCTTCGAGCCCGTCATCGCCGACGAGATCGCGGCGTACCACTGCAGCCCGGGCGTCTGCGCCGTACAGGTGTCGCGCTCGTCGGGGCCGACGACCCGGACGTCCAGCGGCTCGGGCTCGCTCAAGCGATCCGCCGGAGCCGGTTGATGTGCAGCCTCGCCCTCGAGGAGCTCGTCGATCCGCCCGGCGAACTCCGCCAGGTGCGGCGCCTGCAGGTGCGCGTCCAGGTCGTCCGCTGACTCCCAGTTCTCGTACAGGTAGAAGAGCCCCGG
>JALYNK010000206.1 GCA_030773235.1 Actinomycetota bacterium
GGTCCGCCCGGGGGCCCGCGGCGCCGCCAGGCTCTGCGCTGTGGCGGCCGGAGCGGGAGCCTGGCTGGCGGTGGGCGCGCCGGCAGCGGCCGGCAGGACCGGCTCGACGGGAGCTGTCGCGGTGCCGGTCCAGGTGAGGACCGTGGCGGTGACGACTCCAGCCGCCACCACGGCGAGACGGGCCGACCGCCGTCCGCGCGTCTGCTGCGGGCGCGTCACCTATTGCTGCTCATCGTGAGTTCCTGCCCGCTCTCGGTCAGCGGTGGCCCGCCTGTATCGGTCATTCTGCTGCCCTTTTACCCGACATCCAAATCATGACGGTGCGTGCTAGCACAATGGCGTACCGCGAGCAGCACAGTGGCTTTCCCCGAACTGTCCCGCGCTGGTCCCGCCGCCCGGTCGCGCCGGTGCGGACCGGACCGGATCAGGTCCACCGCAGCCCGGTGCCGGCAGCGTGGGACCGGCAGTACGGCGGCGCGGAGGTCTGCCAGGTGGGCGAGCAGCGAGCCACGAGCCGGGGCCGGCGGAGCTGCCCGCCCCGGAGCTCAGCGCCAGACGGGGCGTCGCGCGGGAGCTCGTGGCTTCACGGGGCGGCTGGACTCCCAGGTGCGGCGCCAGGACGTGGGGGCGGGCGCTGCCAGGGCCGGTGGATCGCCGGCAGCGGCGCGGCGCAGGGACGACCACCAGTCTGTCGCGTCCTCGTCGAGCAGGCGTTCGACCTCGGCCTGGGCGCGTGCGGTGAGGGCGCGGGCGTCCTCGTCGGAACGGGGGCGCAGGGGGTCCCCGACGACCAGGCTGACGTGCGGGCGGCCCGGAGTCGGCCAGGACCGGCCGCGGGGCATCGCGGCCCAGGAGCCGCGTACGGCGACCGGGACGAGCGGTGCCCCGGCGTCGAGTGCGAGCTGGGCCGCGCCGAGACGGAAGCGGCCGGTCCAGCCGTCGGGGGATCGGGTGCCCTCGGGGAAGACGACGACGTTCCAGCCCTCCCGCAGCAGTCGGGCCGGTGTCTGCGAGGGCGCGCCGCCCCGGCGCTCGATCGGGACGGTGCCGAAGGCGAGCGCCGTGCCCGCGGCCTTCCACCAGGAGGCGAAGAAGTAGTCGGCGGCGGCGGCGACGACGGTCCGGGCGCGCAGCGACGGGGGGAGCGCGGTGAGCAGAGCGGCGGTGTCGAGGTGCGAGTTGTGGTTGAGCACGAGCACGGTGGGCTGGTCGCCGAGCGCGGTCAGGCGCTCGAGACCGCTCACCGTGAGGCGCACCTCGGCGCGGACGAGGGGGGCGAGCCCGGCGGCCTGCACCACGCTCCGCACCGCCCGGGCGGGGGGCGTCCGCGCCCAGTCCGTGGACGGCTCGCGGGACGGCGTCGGCGCGGGCAGGTGCGGCACCGCTGACGCCGGCAGCGCGCGGGGGTGCCCCCAGCGGAAGCCCTGCCGGAGCGTGCGCAGCGAGCTCACCGGACGTCGGCGAGGGAGTGGGGCGGGTTGTGCTGGTACGTGATCGTCGGGTTGCGCCCCACGGTCCCGCTGACCAGCTCCAGCGCGTCGGCCATCGTCGACGCCGACCGGAAGCCCATGCGCTCGACCGCTCGCCGGTCGCCGCCCACGAAGACCACGTCGCCCACGTGGTCCAGAGCGTGCGCCCCCCAGTACCACATGTAGAAGGGGTGGACGCCGTGGTACGCGTTCGACGTGCGGTACAGGTGCGCGTACCACGGGTCGGTCGCGTACTGCTTCTCGAAGCGCTCCTCGATCACCGCCGGGTCCGTCGACTCCGCGAGCACCTCCTCGAAGAAGTCCACGTACGACGGGTGGTGCAGCTGGTCGAACGCGTGGTGCACCGGGTGGTGCAGGATCAGCGCGCCGCCGGGGCGGACGAGCGGCCGGCCGCGGTACATGTTGAAGAAGTAGCCGAGCCCGAGGCACATCGCGAGCACCGGGTTCATGACCGAGCTGTTCACGTTGTACGGCGACAGGTAGGGCAGCCCGAACACGAGCACGTCGGTCTGCCCCTGCACCTCCACGAGCTGCTGGCGGTGGACGTGCGCGAGCGTGCGCTCGTGCACCGGCTCGACGGCGCCGGCCTGCACCGACGTCACCTCGTAGTCGGCGACGACGTCGCGGAACACCTTGCGCCGCAGCGGCGCGGGGAGCCGGTCGAGCCCCTGCTTGACCGCCCAGTACGTCGCCTGGTCGCGGGCCGACCACTCCCACTCCCGCTTGGTCAGGAAGCCGTACGCCTTCGGGAAGCACTGGTTGTTGAGCGTCGTCTCGATCTGGAACACGCGGACGTGCTGCTGCAGCAGACGACCCATGCGCCACGCGCTCGAGTGCAGCTCGGAGTGCCGGGAGTCCATGAAGGAGCGCGAGTGCCGCATCGTGCGGCTGTTGTGGTGGTGCCGCAGGGAGGCGTACGACGCCAGGCCGATCGCGCTGCTCTTCCAGCCGCCGTCCATGGCGACGAGGTTGACGTTGACGTACACCAGCAGGTCGGACGTGGCCGCCCGCTTGTTGATCTCGACGTCCTCGCCGAGATCCGTGAGCCCGAGGTGCTCGAGGTTGTCGCGGTCCTCGGCGTCGTGGTTGGTGAGCGCGTGCGGCCAGAAGCTGCGGAAGACCCGCTCCCCGACGATCCGCCGGATCTCGGGCCCGGTCATCCGCCGGTGCAGCGCGTTCGCGACGACGAGCTCGACGTCGTCGACCCCGGCGGCTGCGGCGAGCTCGAGCACCTGCTCGAGGACCTGCTGGCGGATGTCGGGCGTGCGCATCGGCGGCAGCGGCAGCGAGATGTCGTCGAACGCGAGAGTCAGCCGCATGCCGGGGCGCAGCAGCTCGCGCAGGGGCTCGCTGTCGATCGGGTGCTCGAGCGCGTCGGCGATGGCGGCGCGGACGTCGGGCAGCCCGGGCAGCGGCTCCGGCGGGTAGATGACGCGGGTGCCGAGCGGAAAGCGCTCGAGCCCGAAGCTCTCGCCGGAGTGGACGAGCAGTGGCGGCGTGCGCTCGTCGACCTCCAGCACGAACCCTGGTCTCACGCGCTCTCCTCCCGCAGGTCGAACCCGACCTTGCCCAGTCCCAGCCGCCCCGCATCCGCGGCCTCGTCGAGCGCCTCCCGCCACCGGTGCAGCGGGTGCCACGAGGTCCGCAGCCCGGTCAGGCGCGCGCCCTCCTGCAGGTCCCGGCGCAGCAGGTCGAGAGCGACCGGGAAGTCGTCGCCGCCGGTCGCGTACGACCCGACGAGCTCGAGCTCCCGGAACCACGCCGGTGTCAGGTCGGCCGGCGCCGGCATGCCGGCCAGCACCACGCGGCCGCCCGCTCGCGTCGCGCGCAGCGCGAGGTCGAGCGCCGAGGACGAGCCGGCGCACTCGACCGTCACGTCGACGCCGCCGAGCAGGAAGTCCGGCCCGCGCTCGGGGGACAGGCGGACGGCGGAGGTGCTGCGGCGCACCGAGCGCACGACCTCGTCGGGCCGGACGACCGCGTCTGCGCCGAGGGAGCGGGCGAGCGCCTCCTGGCGGGTGTGCTTGGCCGCCACGACGATCCGCCCGGCCGGCGTCAGCGCTCGCAGCGCGTGCAGCACGAGCAGGCCCACGGCGCCGGCGCCGACGACGAGCACCTGCGCGCCGGGCTCGACGAACGCGCGGCGGGCGACGTGGACGGCGCAGGCGAGCGGTTCGGCCAGCACGGCCAGCTCGTCGGGCAGCTCGTCCGGCACGGAGTGCAGCTGGGTGGGGTGGGCCACCAGCTGGCCGGACCACCCACCGCCGGTGTCGCGGCAGAAGCCGGTCTGCAGGCCGGGGGAGACGTGCCCCAGCGTCACCCGGGAGCAGCGCGACGCCGAGCCGCCCGCGCAGCCCGAGCACGGCTCGAGGCCGCGCGTGCGGCAGGACAGCACCGGGTCGAGGACGACGCGGGTGCCCGCGGGCAGTTCC
>JALYNK010000207.1 GCA_030773235.1 Actinomycetota bacterium
GGCCGGGGTCGGCGGGGCGCTCGGGGGCGTGCAGCGCGGGGCCGGCCGGGTCGGCGGGCGTCGCGCCGGCGAGCGGTCCGAACAGTGCGGGCAGCGTGCCCTCGTACGCCGCGCGCAGCCGCTCCAGCGGCACGTCGAGGACGTCCTGCACGTCGAGACCGGTCCCGTCGGTGACGCCGATGCGCGTGCACGGCAGGCCGCGGGCGTCGCACATCTCGGAGAAGCGCAGCAGCTCGCTGCGCGGGACGCACACCAGCGCCCGCCCGGCCGACTCGCTGAACAGCTGCACGAACGGCGGGAGGCCGGGCGGCAGCACCACCCGCGCGCCGACGGCGCCGGCGAGAGCGCTCTCGACGAGGGCCTGGGCGAGCCCGCCGTCGGACAGGTCGTGCGCGGCCGACAGCATGCCGTCGCGGCTGCCGGCGACGAGCACCTCGGCGAGCAGCCGCTCGCGGTCGAGGTCGACCTGCGGCGGCGTGCCGGCGAGCACCCCGTGCTCGGCGGCCGCCCACTCGCTGCCGCCGAGCTCGTCGCGGGTCTCGCCGAGCAGCAGCAGCACCTCGCCGGGACCGGGCAGGCCGATCGGCGTGCGCCGGGCCACGTCGTCGAAGAGCCCCAGCACGCCCACGACCGGGGTCGGGTTGATCGCCACGTCGCCGGTGGAGTTGTAGAAGCTGACGTTGCCGCCGGTCACCGGCAGGCCCAGCGCGGTGCAGGCGTCCGCGAGGCCGCGGGTCGTCTCGGCGAACTGCCACATGACCTCGGGGTCCTCCGGCGACCCGAAGTTCAGGCAGTTGGTGACGGCGATCGGCACGGCGCCGGTGGCGGCGACGTTGCGGTACGCCTCGGCGAGCGCGAGCTGCGCGCCGGCGTACGGGTCGAGGCGGCTGTAGCGCCCGTTGCCGTCGGTCGCCAGCGCGACGCCGAGCCCGGTCTCCTCACGCAGCCGCACGACGCCGGCGTCCTCGGGCCAGGCGAGAACGGTGTCGCCGAGCACGACGCGGTCGTACTGCTCGGCGACCCAGCGGCGGCTGGCGAGCCCGGGGCTCGCGACCATGCGGAGGAGCAGGTCCTCGGTGACCTCGGGGTACGCGGGCAGCGGCGCCGCGCGCAGCGCGTCGAGGTCGGCGGGGCGGCGCAGCGGGCGCTCGTACACCGGGCCCTCGTCGGCGAGGCTCGCCGGCGGGACGTCGACGACGACCTCGCCGTGCCAGCGGACGGTGAGCCGGTCGCCCTCGACGACCTGGCCGACCGGGGTGGCGAGCACCCCCCACTTCGCCGCCAGCGCGAGCAGCGCGTCGAGCCGGGCGGGCTCGACGATCGCCAGCATCCGCTCCTGCGACTCGCTGGCGAGCACCTCGTGCGGCGCCATGGACGCCTCGCGGAGCGGAACGCGGTCGAGGTCGACGGTCATGCCGCTGCGCCCGGCGGCCGCGGTCTCGGTGAGCGCGCATGTCAGCCCGGCGCCGCCGAGGTCCTGGACGCCGGAGATCAACCCGGCGTCGTACATCTCGAGGCACGACTCGACGAGCAGCTTCTCGGTGAACGGGTCGCCGACCTGCACGCTCGGCCGCTTGGCGGGGCCGCCCTCGTCGAACGTCGCGCTGGCCAGCACGCTCACGCCGCCGATGCCGTCGCGACCGGTCTCGGCGCCGAGCAGGACGACCACGTTGCCGACGCCGCGCGCGGCGCTGGTCTGCAGCCGGTCGGTGGGGAGCACGCCGAGGCAGAGGGCGTTGACGAGCGGGTTGCCGGCGTACGTCTGGTCGAAGGCGACCTCGCCGCCGACGTTGGGCAGGCCCAGGCAGTTGCCGTAGCCGCCGACGCCTGCGACGACGCCCGGCAGCACGCGGCGGGTGTCGGGCGCGTCGGCCGGGCCGAAGCGGAGCGAGTCCATGACGAGGACCGGCCGCGCGCCCATGGTGAGGATGTCGCGGACGATGCCGCCGACGCCGGTCGCGGCACCCTGGTACGGCTCGACGTACGACGGGTGGTTGTGGCTCTCGATCTTGAACGTGACGGCGAGGCCCTCGCCGACGTCGACGACGCCGGCGTTCTCGCCCATGCCGGCGAGCATCCGGTCGCCCTTCGGCACCGCCGCGAACCGCCGCAGGTGGACCTTGCTGCTCTTGTACGAGCAGTGCTCGCTCCACATGATCGAGTACATCGCGAGCTCGGTCTGGGTGGGGCGGCGGCCGAGCACGGCGCGGATGCGGTCGTACTCGTCCGCCTGGAGCCCGAGGTCGGCCCAGGGCTGGACCTCGTCCGGGGACTCCGCGGCGCGGGCGACCGTGTCGACGTCGGCGGCCGGGAGCGCCTGCTCGACCGGGGCGTTGGACTGCAGCCCGGACTCGAGAGTGGTCACACGAGCACCTTGAGCACGCTGGTGAAGAAGCCCAGCCCGTCGCTGCCGGAGCCGGTCAGCGGGTCCACGGCGTGCTCCGGGTGCGGCATGATCCCGACGACGTTGCCGGCCGCGTTCGCGATCCCGGCGATGTCGCGCAGCGAGCCGTTCGGGTTGCCGCCGGCGTAGTACGCGACGACCCGGCCCTCGGCCTCGAGCTGGTCGAGCGTCGCCCCGTCGGCGACGTACGCCCCCTCGCCGTTCTTGACGGGGATGACGATCTCGTCGGCGAGCTCGCGGGTCCAGGCGGTGTCGCGCTGCGCGACGCGCAGGCGCTGGTCGCGGTTGACGAACCGCAGGTGCTGGTTGCGGGTGAGCGCGCCGGGCAGCAGGTGGCTCTCGCACAGGACCTGGAACCCGTTGCAGATGCCGAGCACCGGCAGTCCCTCGCGGGCCTGCGCGGTGATGCTCGTCATGACCGGCGAGCGGGCGGCGATCGCTCCCGCGCGCAGGTAGTCGCCGTACGAGAACCCGCCCGGCAGCACGACGGCGTCGACCCCGTGCAGGTCGCGGTCGGCGTGCCACAGCGGTACCGGCTCGGCACCGGCGTAGCGCACCGCGCGCTGCGCGTCCCGGTCGTCCAGGCTGCCGGGGAAGGTCACGACGCCGATCCGGGTCACGCCGTCCACGCTACCGGCGGGGTGCCGCCCGAGCCCCTGGTCGCGGCGGGCCTGGAATGGGCAGGGCGAGCGATTCTTTGCAGAGACAACGACCTGACCTGACCCCGCAGGAGATCCCGTGACGTCCCCGCTGTTCACCCCGTACCGCCTGGGTGCCCTCGAGCTGCCCAACCGCCTCGTGATGGCGCCCATGACGCGCAACCGCGCGCGCCGCGACGGCGTGCCGACCGACTCGATGGTCACGTACTACGCCCAGCGCGCCGGCGCCGGCCTCATCGTCACCGAGGGCACGCAGCCGTCCGCGGTCGGCCAGGGCTATCCGCACACGCCGGGTCTGCACATGCCCGAGCAGGTGACCGGCTGGCGGCGGGTGACCGACGCCGTGCACGAGCGCGGCGGGCGGATCGTCCTGCAGCTCATGCACGCCGGGCGCATCTCGTCGCCGTCGGTGCAGCCGGGCGGCGGCCGGCCCGTCGCGCCGTCCGCCGTCCGCCCAGCCGGGCAGGTCTTCACGTACGAGGGCGTGCAGGACTACGCCGAGCCGCGCGCGCTCGAGGCCGAGGAGATCGCGGGCATCGTGCGCGAGTACGCCGAGGCGGCGCGGCTCGCGGTGGAGGCCGGCTTCGACGGCGTGGAGGTGCACGGGGCGAACGGCTACCTGCCGCACCAGTTCCTCGCCGAGGGCAGCAACCGGCGCACCGACGCGTACGGCGGCAGCGCGGCGAACCGCGCCCGCTTCCTCGTGGAGGGCACCGCCGCCGTGGTCGAGGCGGTCGGCGGCGAGCGCGTCGGGCTCCGGCTGTCACCGGGCAACCCGTTCAACGACATCGCCGAGGAGTCGACCGAGGAGACCTACGCCGCCGTCGTGGCCGGGATCC
>JALYNK010000208.1 GCA_030773235.1 Actinomycetota bacterium
CTTCTAAGCGGCAGGTCGAAGGTTCGAACCCTTCCGGGCGCGCCACGGGAGCCCGGCGGCGACCCGTCGAGACGTGCGGCAGGCTGCCCGGCGTGACCACCCTCGTGCTCGTCCACGGCGCCTGGCACGGTGCCTGGGCCTGGGAGCCGCTCGAACGCGAGCTGCAGGGACGCGGCGTCGCGACGGCCGCGGTGGAGCTCCCGACCGTCGGTGACGCGGCGGCCGACCTGCGCACCGACGTCGCGGTCGTGCGCGACGCCGTTGCCGCGGTCGACGGGCCGGTCGTGCTCGTCGGCCACTCGTACGGCGGCGTCGTCGTCACCGAGGCCGCGGCGGGGCTCGACCAGGCGCTGCGGCTGGTGTACGTCACCGCGTTCGTGCCGGACGCGGGAGAGTCGCTGCTCGACCAGGTCACGTACGGGCCGCTGGACTGGATCGTGCCCGCGGGCGAGGGCCTGCTCGGCGTGGCCGAGGAGCGCGCTCGCGACCTCTTCTACGCCGACGTCGAGCCCGCCGAGGCCGACCGGGCGCAGGCGCGGCTGCGCCCGCAGGCCGCCGCGTCGTTCGGGCAGCCGGTGCAGTCCGCCGCCTGGGGGGACGTGCCGTCGACGTACGTCGTGTGCACCGAGGACCGGTGCATCCCGCCGGACGCGCAGCGGACCTGGAGCACCCGGGCCTCCGAGGTGGTCGAGCTGGCGACGGGCCACAGCCCGTTCCTCGCCCGACCCGGGGCGCTGGCCGACCTGCTCACGGCCCGCCTGCCGGCCGGGGGCGCCTGAGCGGCGACGACGCGGCCGGGTCAGGTACGGGCGAGGACCGCCGGGTCGGGGACGTTCGCCAGCCGCACCTGACCGGTCGCGACGAGGCGGCCGTCGGCGTCGGTGACGTCGACGCGCCACAGCTGCTGCGTCCGGCCGCGCTGCACCGGCCGCGCGCGCACCTCGAGCACGCCCTCGCGCACGGCGCGCAGGAAGTCGGTCGAGTTCGAGACGCCGACGACGGTGCCGCGGTCGCCGTACCAGGTCGCGGCTCCGAGGCTCGCCGTGGTCTCGACGAGCGTGCAGTAGACGCCCCCGTGCACGATGCCGAACGGCTGGTGCAGGTGCGGGCGCACCTCGAGCCGGGCGACGACCTCGTCGCCGGACAGCGAGACGAGGCTGGTGCCGAGGACCTGGTCCAGGCCGGTGACCTCCGGCAGGTCGGGCACGGGCGCGGCGAGGTGCGTCATGCGCAGAGCCTGGCACCCGGCCGGCGGCGGCCGTCACCCCTTCGGATCTGCGCGCGGGCCGCTCGGAGCGCCGATCACAGGTGTGCTGGGCAGGAGGCCCGGCGCGGTCCAGGCGAGGAGTGCCGTGCGACGCATCCTGCTCGTGCACGACGACGCCGTGCTGCGCGTCGCGGTGCAGAACCTCGCCGCCGCGCTCGGCTGGCACGTCGACGTGGCCCGCGACGTCGCGGAGGCGCTCAGCGCCGGTCTCACCGCGGCCTCGTACGACGCCGCTGTCGTCGACAGCCGGCTGCCGGACGGCTGCGGCCTCGTCGCCGACGCGCTCGCCGCTCTGCACCCCGCCGCGCACCTCGTCCTGCACAGCGACGTCCAGCCCGGCGCTGCAGCGCACGGCCCCGTCGCGCGCGGAACCGCCCTGCCCGGGCAGGTCGCGCACCTGCCGGCACGCGGACCGCTCGCCCTGCTCGACCACCTGCAGGGCGTGCTGAGCGCCTGAGCGCCGGTGTCCGCCGCCGCGCGGCGGGGCAGCCTCGGGCGGACACCGACCGGGAGGACTCCCCGATGACCGAGCAGAACACTCCGGCGACCTCCGCCGGCACCACCAGCGCCGCCGGCGAGGGCGTCGACGACCAGGAGCTGGCCCGGGAGGTCGCCGAGCAGACGTCGAGCGACCTGCAGGTCGAGCAGGTCTTCGAGAACGAGGCCGACACCCCCTACACCGACAAGGAGGTGCAGAAGGCGGAGGCCGAGGAGCTGGGCGGCTGACAGCGGCGGCCGGGCGGGCGGCGGTCGACCTGGTGCGCCGCCGCGCCGGTCGGACCGACCCGCCGGGCCGAGTCAGCGCGTCCGCGCCGATCCCGGTGCGCCCCGGGGGATCATCTGGGTAGAGGTCCCGCGGGTTCCCCCGCCAGGAGGGCCCTCCGGCGCCTGCGCGGGCGCCGCTGCGACAGGAGGTCGTGCATGCCGTCCGGCAAACTGCTCACCCCGCTGGTCCTGCTCCTCGCCTTCAAGGCGGGGCGGGACCAGGACGCGGCGCCGGCGGACGGCGCGGGCTCGACCGGGAGCCGAGGCGCGTCGCCGGCGCGGCGCGACCGGAGCGCCGGAGGCGGCCGCGGACGCGGCGGCGGGCGCGGCTCCGGCGGCCAGCGCGGACAGAGTCGCGGCGGCGTGCCGGGCCAGGACGCCGAGAAGCCCACGGACATCCCCGCCGAGGGCTGGAAGCAGATCGTCAAGCGGGCGTGGCGGGAGACCAAGGAGGACAACATCTCCCTGCTCGCCGCCGGTGTGGCGTACTACGGCTTTCTCGCGCTGTTCCCGGCACTCATCGCGCTGGTCACGATCTACGGGCTGGTCGCCGACCCGGTGCAGGTCCGCGACCAGGTGGAGAGCCTGTCCAAGACGCTGCCGCCGGACACCGCGAAGCTCATCGGCGACCAGCTGACCAGCATCGCCGCCGGATCGAGCCAGGCGCTGAGCGTCGGCCTCGCCGTGAGCGTGCTCGGCGCGCTGTTCAGCGCGAGCGGGAGCGTGGGCAACATCGTCAAGGCGATCAACATCGCGTACGACGAGGAGGACACCCGGGGCTTCCTCAAGCTGCGCGGGCTGTCGCTGCTGCTCACCCTCGGCGCGGTGCTGTTCTTCGTGGTGTCCATCGGCCTCGTCGCGGTGCTGCCCGCCGTGCTGCAGCAGGTCGGGCTCGGCACGATCGGTGTCATCGCGGTCGGGATCGGGCGCTGGGTGGGCCTGGTCGTCTTCGTGCTGCTCGCGCTCGCGATCGTGTACCGCTACGCCCCCGACCGCGACAACCCGAAGTTCAAGTGGGTGGGCCTCGGCAGCATCGTCGCGACCGTCCTGTGGCTGCTCGGCTCCGCCGCCTTCTCCTTCTACATCACCAACTTCGGCAAGTATGGCAAGACCTACGGCGCGCTCGCCGGCGTCGTCGTGCTGCTGCTCTGGCTGTACCTCACCGCGTTCATCGTGCTGTTCGGCGCGGAGATCAACAGCGAGACCGAGCAGCAGACGGAGAAGGACACCACCGAGGGCCCGCCCCAGCCGATGGGCGAGCGCCGGGCGGTCAAGGCCGACAGCCTCGCCTCAGGATGACCGCCCCGACCTGGGCCGCCCACCTGCCGGAGGGGCGCGACCCGGCGTCGGTCGACCTGCTCGCCGACCGCAGCCTGCCCGGGTCGTGGACCCGCCGCTGGCGGACGGACGGGAGCGCCCGCGTCGTGCACAGCGACCCGGAGGGCTGGACGACCGCCGATGCGCTCGAGGAGCGCAGCCGGCGGGTCGCCGCGCGGTTCGCCGCCGCGGGCCTGCAGCGCGGCGACCACGTGGTCGTCTCCGCGGCCGCCGGGCTGCCGCTCGTCGTGGCGCACGTCGCCGCGCTGCGCCTCGGGCTCGTCGTCGTGCCGGTCAACGCGGCGTACGGCGAGCGGGAGGTCGCGCACGTCGTCCGCGACTGCCGTCCGGCCGCGGCGGTCGTCGACGCGGCCGAGCGGGGCGGATGGGTGGAGTCGGCGTCCGACCGCCCCGTCCTCGTCACCGGGCCGGACGTCGACCTGCCCGACGGGCCGGACGTGCCGCTGGACGACGTGGGGTCCGCGGACCCCGGT
>JALYNK010000209.1 GCA_030773235.1 Actinomycetota bacterium
GGCTGCTCGTCGACCACGCCGTGCGCGACTGCCGCAGCCGCGTGACGTACAAGAACGCGTTGCACGGCGACGAGGCGCACACGGTGTGGGTGGGCGACGTCCTCATCCGCGCCGACGCGACCGGCACGGACACCTACGAGCTCAACCGCAACCTGCTGCTCACGCCCGAGGCGCGCGCCGACTCGGTGCCGAACCTCGAGATCGAGACCGGCGAGATCGCCGGCGCCGGCCACGCCAGCGCGACCGGCCGGTTCGACGACGAGCAGCTCTTCTACCTGATGTCGCGCGGCATCCCGACCGAGATCGCCCGGCGCATCGTCGTGCGCGGCTTCTTTGCCGACGTCGTCGAGGACCTCGGCGTCCCGGCCCTCGAGCAGCGGCTCATGCTCGCCGTCGAGGACGAGCTCGAGCGGGCGTTCGCGTGAGCGTGCGCGCCTGCTCGCTCTCGGAGCTGCCGGAGGAGGGCGCGCTGCGCGTCGAGCTCGCCGGCAAGCCGGTCTGCATCGCGCGCTCCGGCGGCGAGGTGTTCGCCATCGGCGACCGCTGCTCCCACGCCGACGTCAGCCTGTCCGAGGGCGACGTGGAGGACGGCAAGATCGAGTGCTGGCTGCACGGCTCGATGTTCGACCTGCGCACCGGTCAGCCCACCGGCCTGCCCGCCAACCGCCCCGTCCCGACCTATCCCGTGACCGTCGAGGGCGACGACGTCCTCGTGCAGATGGAGCAGCAGTGAGCACCCTGGAGATCAGCGGACTGCGCGTGGCGGTCGAGGACAAGGAGATCCTCACCGGCGTCGACCTCACGGTCCGCTCCGGCGAGACGCACGCGATCATGGGCCCCAACGGCTCCGGCAAGTCGACCCTCGCGTACGCCGTCGCCGGGCACCCCAAGTACACGGTGACCGGCGGCAGCGTGCTGCTCGACGGTGAGGACGTCCTCGAGATGGCCGTCGACGAGCGCGCCCGGGCCGGCCTGTTCCTGGCGATGCAGTACCCGGTCGAGGTGCCCGGCGTGTCGGTGTCGAACTTCCTGCGCACCGCGGTCACCGCCGTGCGCGGCGAGGCGCCGAAGCTCCGGCTCTGGGTCAAGGAGCAGAAGGAGGCGATGAGCCGGCTGGAGATGGACCCGGCGTTCGCCGAGCGCAACGTGAACGAGGGTTTCTCCGGCGGCGAGAAGAAGCGCCACGAGATCCTGCAGCTCGAGCTCCTGCGCCCGAAGTTCGCGGTGCTCGACGAGACCGACTCCGGGCTCGACGTCGACGCGCTGCGCGTGGTGAGCGAGGGCGTCAACCGCATCCGCGGCAACGGCGAGACCGGCGTCCTGCTCATCACCCACTACACGCGGATCCTCAAGTACATCCAGCCCGACCGCGTGCACGTGTTCGTGCGCGGGAAGGTCGCGGAGTCCGGCGGTCGCGAGCTCGCCGACGAGCTCGAGGCGAACGGCTACGCGAAGTACGGCGCCGGCGAGGCCGGCATCCCGCAGACCGGCGCGGCGCGCGACCTGCCCACCGGTCCCGTCGTCCCCGGTGCGGTGACCACGGCGTGACGCTCCTCCTGCCCTCCGCCGCCGACCTCGCCTACGACGTCGAGGCCGTCCGGCGCGACTTCCCCGTGCTCTCGCGCACGGTGCACGGGCACCCGCTCGTCTACCTCGACAACGCGTCGTCGTCGCACAAGCCGGTGCAGGTGCTCGACGCCGAGCGGGCGTTCGTCGAGCAGCACTACAGCAACGTGCACCGCGGCGTGCACACGCTGAGCCAGGAGGCGACCGACGCCTACGAGAGCGCGCGGTCGACGGTCGCGGCGTTCCTCGGCGCGCAGCACGACGAGATCGTCTTCACGAAGAACGCGACCGAGGCGTACAACCTCGTGGCGTACTCGTTCGGCAACGCCCGCGCGGGGTCACGGTTCAGGGTGGGTCCCGGCGACGAGGTCTGCGTCACCGAGATGGAGCACCACAGCAACCTCGTGCCGTGGCAGATGCTCTGCGAGCGGACCGGCGCGACGCTGCGCTGGTTCCCGCTCACCGACGACGGCCGGCTCGACCTGACCGACCTCGACGGGCTGGTCAACGAGCGCACGAAGGTGCTCGCGTTCGTGCACCAGAGCAACCTGCTCGGCACGGTCAACCCGGTCGACGAGCTGGTGCGCCGGGCGCGGGAGGTCGGCGCGTTCGTGCTGCTGGACGGCGCGCAGTCCGCTCCGCACATGCCGATCGACGTGACGGCGCTCGGCGTGGACTTCTACGTCGCCACCGGCCACAAGATGCTCGCCCCGTCGGGCGTCGGTGTGCTCTGGGGCCGCAAGGAGCTGCTCGACACGATGCCGCCCTTCCTCGGCGGCGGCTCGATGATCGAGGTCGTGCAGATGTCCGGGTCGACGTACGCCCCGGCGCCGGAGCGCTTCGAGGCCGGCACGCCCGTCATCAGCCAGGCGGTGGCCCTCGGCGCGGCCTGCGACTACCTCACCGGGATCGGCATGGAGCGGATCGCCGCGCACGAGGCGCGGCTGACCGCCCGCCTGCTCGACGGGCTGCGCGGCATCGACGGGGTCCGCGTGGTCGGGCCCGACACGACCGAGATGCGCGGCTCCGCGGTGAGCTTCACCGTCGCCGGGGTGCACCCGCACGACGTCGGCCAGTCGCTGGACGACCTCGGCATCGCGGTGCGCGTCGGGCACCACTGCGCCGCGCCGATCTGCAAGCGGTACGGCGTGCCGGCGACCGCGCGCGCGTCGTCGTACCTCTACAACACCGAGGCGGAGATCGACCGGCTGCTGGAAGGGCTGGAGCGGGTCCAGGCGTTCTGGAGAGCATGAGCACGACGACGGGCGCCGCGGACTCGCTGTACCAGGAGATCATCCTCGACCACTACCGCAACCCGCACCACGCCGGCCTGCGCGATCCGTACGACGTCGAGGTCCACCACGTGAACCCGACGTGCGGCGACGAGGTCACGCTGCGGGTGCGGGTCAGCGGCGGCACTGTGCAGGACGTGTCGTACGAGGGGCAGGGCTGCTCGATCAGCCAGGCCAGCACGTCGGTGATGACCGACCTGGTCATCGGCCGCGAGGTGGACGACGCGCTCGGCCGGGCGGAGGCGTTCCGCGTGCTCATGCAGAGCCGCGGCACGCTGGAGCCGGACGAGGACGTCCTCGAGGACGGCATCGCGTTCGCGGGCGTGTCGAAGTACCCGGCGCGCGTGAAGTGCGCGCTGCTGGGCTGGATGGCGTGGAAGGACGCGGTCGCGCAGGCGGCCGCCGGTGGTGCAGCGGTCGCGCAGGCGGCCGCCGGTGGTGCAGCGGTCGCGCAGGCGGCCGCTGCCGGGACGGCGGAGACGGACGGGGAGCAGGCGTGAGCGACACGACGGCACAGGCAGGCGAGCAGCCCAAGGTGCTCGAGACCCCGACGGCGTCCGACGCGCCGCGTCCGGCCGTGGGCGAGGACGACGTCGTCGAGGCGATGAAGGACGTCGTCGACCCCGAGCTCGGGATCAACGTCGTCGACCTCGGCCTGGTGTACGGCTCGCAGGTGCACACCGACGGCAGCGTGACGCTCGACATGACGCTCACGAGCGCGGCCTGCCCGCTCACCGACGTCATCGAGGACCAGACCCGGTCCGCGCTGGAGCCCTACACCGACGACGTGCGGATCAACTGGGTTTGGATGCCGCCGTGGGGCCCTGACAAGATCACTGACGACGGCCGCGACCAGCTGCGGGCGCTCGGCTTCAACGTCTGAGGCCCGGTGGCCTCGTCGGGCGAGGTCCCGCCCCCCGACCCCTGGGCCGCCCCCGCGGCGCCGGTCCCTGCGCCGCCGCCGGCCGCACCGGGCCCGGCC
>JALYNK010000210.1 GCA_030773235.1 Actinomycetota bacterium
CGCGGTACGGCGCACGGGAACCCCCTCCGACGCCGACGGTCGCGACGCACCTCTCTCATCGGGCTGCCGCGCGGCGGCGCGCACCGCCGACCGGAGGACGACGCGGGAGCCGTTCGGGTCCGTGCTGGCTAGGCTCGGCCGGCCCGTCGACCGATCCGGAGGAGACGTCGTGCTCCGCTTGTCCACCCTGCTCCTGCGCACCCTGCGCGAGGACCCGGCGGACGCGGAGGTGCCGAGCCACCGCCTGCTCGTCCGGGCCGGCTACGTGCGGCGGGTGGCTCCCGGCATCTACTCCTG
The DNA here is from genome assembly GCA_030773235.1 of Actinomycetota bacterium. Classification (GTDB taxonomy): domain Bacteria; phylum Actinomycetota; class Actinomycetes; order Mycobacteriales; family SCTD01; genus JALYNK01. The sequence goes on from JALYNK010000210.1 coordinate 298, forward strand.
GCTGCCGCTCGGTGTGCGCGTGCTGCAGCGCGTCGCGCAGGTGGTGCGGGAGGAGATGGACCGCATCGGCGGGCAGGAGGTCGCACTCCCCGCGCTGCTGCCCCGCGAGCCGTACGAGACGACCGGCCGCTGGACGGAGTACGGCGAGGCCCTCTTCCGCCTCACCGATCGCAAGGGCGCGGACTACCTCCTCGGGCCCACGCACGAGGAGCTGTTCACCCTCATGGTCAAGGGCGAGGTGAGCTCGTACAAGGACCTCCCGCTCGTGCTGTACCAGGTGCAGACGAAGTACCGCGACGAGGCGCGCCCGCGCGCCGGGATCCTGCGCGGCCGCGAGTTCCTCATGAAGGACAGCTACTCGTTCGACCTCGACGACGACGGGCTGCAGCGGTCGTACGAGGACCACCGGGTGGCCTACCAGCGCATCTTCGAGCGCCTCGAGCTGGACCACCGGATCGTCCGCGCGGTGAGCGGGGCGATGGGCGGCAGCGCCTCCGAGGAGTTCCTCGCCACCTCCCCGACCGGCGAGGACACCTTCGTCGCCTGCACGCGGTGCGACTACGCCGCCAACACCGAGGCCGTCGAGGTCGGCGCCGCGGCCGCCGGCGACCCGTCGGTGCACCCGCCGCTGCAGGTGCTGGACACCCCCGACACGCCGACGATCGAGACGCTCGTCCGCGTGCTGGCCGACCTCGGGCACGACGTCCCAGCGGGCCGGACGCTGAAGAACGTCGTCGTGAAGCTGCGCGCGCTCGACGGCACGACCTCGGTGCTCGTCGTGGGCGTCCCGGGCGACCGCGAGGTCGACCTGAAGCGGCTCGAGGCCAACGTGCACCCGGCCGAGGTGCTGCCGTTCGAGGCGGCCGACTTCGCCGCGCACCCCGAGCTCGTGCGCGGCTACATCGGGCCGCAGGGCCTGGCCGAGCGCGGCGTGCGCTACGTCGTCGACCCGCTGGTGGCGCCGGGCAGCGCCTGGGCGACCGGCGCGAACGAGCCCGGCCGGCACGCGGTCTCGGTCGTGCAGGGCCGCGACTTCGTGCCGTCCGGGACGCTGCCCGCGGCGGAGGTGCGCGCGGGCGACCCGTGCCCGCGCTGCGGCGGCGCGCTCGAGGTGGGCCGCGGCATCGAGATGGGCCACATCTTCCAGCTCGGCCGCAAGTACGCCGACGCCTTTGGTCTCGACGTGCTCGGGCCGCAGGGCAAACCGGTGCGCGTGACGATGGGGTCGTACGGCGTCGGGGTCAGCCGGGCCGTCGCGGCGATCGCGGAGCAGCGGCACGACGACAAGGGCCTGGTGTGGCCACGGGCCGTCGCGCCCGCCGACGTGCACGTCGTCGCCGTGGGCAAGGGGGAGCAGGGATCGGTCGCGGAGCGACTCGCCCGCGAGCTCGAGGACGCCGGGCTGCAGGTCCTGCTCGACGACCGGGGCGGCTCGCCGGGCGTCGCGTTCAAGGACGCCGAGCTGCTGGGCGTGCCCACGCTCCTCGTCGTCGGCAAGGCGCTCGCCGAGGGCACCGTCGAGCTCCGCGACCGGCGGAGCGGGGAGAGCCGGACCGTGCCGGTGGCGGACGCCGTGGCGCGCGTCGTCGCGGAGGTGCGGGGCGCCGGGCACTCCCGGACGGGACTGTCCACAGCCTCCTGAACGGGGAAGAGTCGCGGCGTACGGTGCGCTGCCCGACGCACCCCGGACGCACCAGGAGCCCCGTGACCGCCGCGCGCCTCACCACTCCGCTCCGCCGCACCGCGGTGCTAGTCGCCGCGCTGCTGCTCGCCCTGGTCGCCGCTGGGAGCGCCGCGCCCCGGCCCGCCGAGGGCGCGGCGGGCCTGCCCCGCCTGAACGTCGTGGACAACTACGTGACCGGCATCTCCTCCGGCGGCTACATGGCGACCCAGCTGCAGGTGGCGCACTCGAGCCGCTTCGAGGGGGCCGGCGTCTTCAGCGCCGGGACGTACTGGTGCGCCCGAGGCAGCCTGGTCGTCGCGCTGGAGTCGTGCACCGCCTACAACGTGCCGACCGACATGTCCGCCGTGTACGCCGAGACGGAGCGCTACGCCCGCGACGGCCTCATCGACCCGCTGCAGGGGCTGACGACCTCGCGCACGTGGTTCTTCCACGGGGAGAAGGACCCGACCGTGCTGCGGCCGGTGGCCGACCACCTCGCCGCGTTCTACCGGCACTACGGGACCCCGCTCACCTATCGCGACACCACGGCCGCCGGGCACGGTTGGATCAGCCCGCTCGGCCCGGTCGCGTGCGCCGCGACGGCCGCTCCGTTCATCAACGCCTGCCCGCCGTACGACGCGCAGGCCGACCTGCTGCGCACCCTGCGCGGCTCGGTGAAGGCGCCGGCCGCCTCGGCGAAGGGCACCGTCACGGCGTTCGCGCAGGACCCGTACGCCGCGCCGGCGAGCGCCGGCGTCGGCGACCCGACCCGCAGCGGCGCGGCCGCCATCGGCATGGGGCGCACGGGCTACCTCTACACGCCGCCGTCGTGCGCCCGAGGGGCGAAGTGCGACGTGGTGGTGGCGCTGCACGGCTGCAAGCAGACGGCCGACCAGATCGGTACGACGTTCGTCGAGCGGTCCGGGCTCAACACCTACGCCGACACCAACTCCTTCGCCGTCCTCTACCCGCAGGCCGCCCCCGACGCGTCGTTCGGCAACCCGAACGGCTGCTGGGACTGGTGGGGCTACCTGGGTCCGGGTGACGCCGACTACGCCACCAAGCGGGGCCCGCAGATGGTCACGGTCATGGCGATGGTGAGTGCGCTCGGCGGCTGACCGGGTGCCGGTCCGGGCGGTGCTGTTCGACTGGGGCGGCACGCTGTCGACGTACCGGCCGGTCGACCTGCTGGAGATGTGGCGCGCCGCGGCGCGGGTCCTGGCGCCCGACGACCCGGAGCCGGTCGCGACCGCGCTGCTGGCGGCCGAGGACGCGTGGTGGGAGCGGAGCACGCGGGCGGGCGACTGCAGCGGCACGACCGAGGAGCTCGTGCGCTCGGTCGCCGCCGAGACGCACCTCGACGTGGCGGGCGCGCTGGCGGCCTACCACGGTGCCTGGGAGCCCACGGTGCAGCACGACCCGGCGGCGGTGCCCGTGCTGCGCGGGCTGCGCGAGCGGGGGCTGCGGACCGGGCTGCTGTCCAACACGCACTGGCCGCGCGACCTGCACGAGCGCTGGCTGGCCGACGCCGGCCTGCTCGAGCTCCTGGACGTGCGGCTCTACACCAGCGACCTGGCGCACATGAAGCCGCACCCGGAGGCGTTCGCGGTGCTGCTCCGGGAGGTCGGCGTGCCGGCCGGCTCTTCGGTGTTCGTCGGCGACCGGCCCCGCGACGACGTGTGGGGCGCAGCGCGCGGGCCTCCGCACGGTGCTGCTCACCGGACGGCCCGTCCCACCGCACGACGTGGTGCCGGACGCCGCCCTGCCGGACCTCGCCGGGCTGCTCGAGGTGGTCGACGCCTGGCGGTGAGACAGGGCGGCAGGCACTGGCGGTCCGGCCCGGTGGTCCGGGTGCGGCGGCAGGGCGAGCGGTG
>JALYNK010000211.1 GCA_030773235.1 Actinomycetota bacterium
GACCGTGTTGGGGCCGGCGGTGCCGGTGCCGCGCTCGCGCGCGCCCGCGACGACGTCGCCCGCGCCGGGCGCGCGGCCACGGTTGGCGACGTCCTCGTTGCCGGGGTTGGCCGGGAGCTCGCCGCCCTGGCGGTGGTCCGACGTCGTCACCGGCGGCCCCCCAGGAAGACCGCCGCGGAGCCGACGAGCATGGTCACGCCGGCGATCGCGGCGCGCCGCCACATGGTGGGCAGGTCGCGGGTGGTCACGACCGGGTCCGGCGGCAGGCCGTAGACCTCGGGCTCGTCCAGCAGGAGGAAGAAGGCGCCGACGCCCCCGACGCCGTCGTCCTGGCGCTCGCCGTACAGGCGGGCGTCGGCCACACCCGCCGTGTGCAGCGCCTCGACCCGCTTCTGCGCCCGCTCGCGCAGCTCGTCGAGGTCGCCGAACTGGATCGACTGGGTGGGGCAGGCCGTGGCGCAGGCCGGCTGCAGGCCGTCCTGGAGGCGGTCGTAGCAGAGCGTGCACTTCTGCGCGATGCCGACGCTCTTGGTGACGCCCTTCTCGCCGATGCGGCGGTCGATGACGCCGAACGGGCAGGCGGGCACGCAGTAGCCGCAGCCGTTGCAGATCTCGTCCTGCACGACGACGGTGCCGAACTCCGTGCGGAACAGCGAGCCGGTCGGGCAGACGTCGAGGCAGCCCGCGTGCGTGCAGTGCTTGCACACGTCCGACTCCATGAGCCAGCGGAACTCCGCGCGCTGCGCGCCGTCCGCCTGACCCGGCAGCGTCGTGGTCGGCATGCCGAGGTCGACCCGGTTGGTGGTGCCGAGAGTGCTCAGATCGCCCTGCAGCGCTTCGCCGGACGCCCGGTTGAGGACGTCGGACGCCGCCGCCCCGACGGGGAGGCCCTCGCGGCCGGTGTCCTGCGCGCCGAGCTGCTTGGGCTGCTCGATGAACTTCACGTGCCGCCAGGTGCTGGCGCCCAGCGCACCGCTGTTGTCGAAGGAGGAGCCGAGCCAGTTCAGACCGTCCGCGGGGACCTCGTTCCACTCCTTGCAGGCCACCTCGCAGGCTTTGCAGCCGATGCAGACGGAGGTGTCGGTGAAGAAGCCCTTGCGCGGCTGGTGCTCGCCGTCGGTCCAGCCGGCTTCGGTCGCGGGGTCGGGCAGCGGGCCGTAGAAGCTCGTCTCCGTCGTCAACGGCCTTCTCATCGTGCTCCTGTCCTCCCGTGCTCCGCCTGCGTGCGGTGCGGCCCGGGTGCCGGGCTGGTGCTGGGCCGGGCGGTGCGCGCGGCCGCGCGCAGGGATCGGCCCTGCTCCGTGCGTTTCTACGGGACTACAGACAACACTGCGCCCGCGGAGCGTGCGCGACCGGGGGCCGAGGGGTGGGAGGGACGCGCCGCACGGACAGCTGCGGTTGCCGCCGGGCGGGTGTGTCGGATGGCGGGTGTACGCGTCGGAGCTGGTTGCACTCGACGGGTGCGAGTGCTAACAAGGACCTAGCACTCACACGTGCCGAGTGCCAGACGTAGGCAGCGAGACCGCTGTGCCGGTCGTCCGTCGCGGGCGCTCGCCGACGTCAGCACGTCCCGACCGGGAGGATCCCCCACGCATGGCCAAGACCATCGCCTTCGAGGAAGAGGCCCGCCGCGGCCTCGAGCGCGGCATGAACCAGCTGGCCGACGCCGTCAAGGTCACCCTCGGCCCCAAGGGCCGCAACGTCGTCCTGGAGAAGAAGTGGGGCGCCCCCACGATCACCAACGACGGCGTCTCGATCGCCAAGGAGATCGAGCTCGAGGACCCGTACGAGAAGATCGGGGCCGAGCTCGTCAAGGAGGTCGCGAAGAAGACCGACGACGTCGCCGGTGACGGCACCACCACCGCCACCGTGCTCGCCCAGGCGCTCGTGCGCGAGGGCCTGCGCAACGTCGCGGCCGGCGCCAACCCGATGGGCCTGAAGAAGGGCATCGAGGCGGCCGTCGCGTCGGTCGTCGAGGCCATCGGCAACGCCGCCAAGGACGTCGAGACCAAGGAGCAGATCGCCTCCACCGCGTCCATCTCCGCGGCCGACACCACGGTCGGCGAGATCATCGCCGAGGCCATGGACAAGGTCGGCAAGGAGGGCGTGATCACGGTCGAGGAGAGCAACACCTTCGGACTCGAGCTCGAGCTGACCGAGGGCATGCGCTTCGACAAGGGCTACATCAGCCCGTACTTCGTCACCGACCCGGAGCGCATGGAGGCCGTCCTGGACGACCCGTACGTGCTCGTGGTCAACAGCAAGATCTCGTCGGTCAAGGACCTGCTGCCGCTGCTGGAGAAGGTCATGCAGGGCGGCCGTCCTCTGGCGATCATCGCCGAGGACGTGGAGGGCGAGGCGCTCGCCACCCTGGTCGTCAACAAGATCCGCGGCACGTTCAAGTCGGCCGCCGTCAAGGCCCCCGGCTTCGGCGACCGCCGCAAGGCCATGCTGCAGGACATCGCGATCCTGACCGGCGGCCAGGTCATCTCCGAGGAGGTCGGCCTCAAGCTCGACACCGCGGGCCTCGACCTGCTGGGCCGCGCCCGCAAGGTCGTCATCACCAAGGACGAGACGACGATCGTCGAGGGCGCGGGCGACTCCGACCAGATCGCCGGCCGCGTCAACCAGATCCGCGCCGAGATCGAGAAGTCGGACTCCGACTACGACCGCGAGAAGCTGCAGGAGCGGCTCGCCAAGCTGGCCGGCGGCGTCGCCGTCATCAAGGTCGGCGCGGCCACCGAGGTCGAGCTCAAGGAGCGCAAGCACCGCATCGAGGACGCGGTGCGCAACGCCAAGGCCGCGGTCGAGGAGGGCATCGTCGCCGGCGGTGGCGTCGCCCTGCTGCAGGCCAGCAAGACCGCGTTCGAGAAGCTCGACCTGACCGGTGACGAGGCGACCGGCGCCAACATCGTGCGCCTGGCGCTCGAGGCTCCGATCAAGCAGATCGCGGTCAACGCCGGGCTCGAGGGCGGCGTCATCGTGGAGAAGGTCCGCAACCTCGAGATCGGCCACGGCCTCGACGCCGCCACCGGCGAGTACGTCGACATGATCGCGGTCGGCATCATCGACCCGGCCAAGGTGACCCGGTCCGCGCTGCAGAACGCGGCGTCGATCGCCGGCCTGTTCCTCACGACCGAGGTCGTCGTCGCCGACAAGCCGGAGAAGGCCGGCGCGGCCGCGCCCGGCGGCGACGGCGGCATGGGCGGCATGGACTTCTAGTCCGCGCACGACCTGCTCGACCCAGGGGCGGTCCTCCACTCGGAGGGCCGCCCCTGCTGCGTCTGGGGCACGATCGGGACCATGACGAGCTCGCCGCAGCCCGGGTGGTACGCCGACCCCGCCGGCGCCTTCGAGCTGCGCTGGTGGGACGGTGCCCGGTGGACCGACGGCGTGATGACCGGTGGCGTGCAGAGCCGCAGCCGGCTGCCCGAGCGCCCGCCGACGACGGTGCAGACAGCGGTGGGCGAGCGCCGCCCGTCGGGCGTGCCGGCGCTGTTCACCGAGCGGGTGCTCGTCGTGCAGCAGAAGCCCAAGCTCGTCGAGCTGACCAACGAGTACGCGGTCAGCGACGTGTCGGGCCGCTCGCTCGGCAGCGTGGTCGAGGTCGGCCAGAGCTGGCTGCGCAAGGCCGTGCGGCTGGTGTCGGAGCTCGACCAGTTCTTCTCGCACCGGCTGGAAGTGCGCGACGAGCAGGGCGTGGCGCACCTGGTCCTCGTCCGGCCGCCGAAGTTCCTCCGCTCGCGGATGGTCGTGGAGCGGCCCGACGGCGAGGCGGTCGGCGAGCTGGCGCAGGAGAACGTGTTCGGCAAGATCCGCTTCGCGCTGCTCG
>JALYNK010000212.1 GCA_030773235.1 Actinomycetota bacterium
GCGCCCACCGTGGGCGAGGAGGAACAGACCGGGCTGCGCGAGGCGCTCAAGCGCACGGCGGTCGCGCTCAAACGCGCGCACATCCCCTTCGCGCTGGGCGGTGGGTACGCGTCCTGGGCGCGTGGCGGTCCGGAACCGGAGCACGACGTCGACTTCCTCGTCGCGGAGGCGGACGCGGAGCCTGCGGCCCGCGCTCTGCGCGAGCAGGGGCTGCGCGTCGAGCACCCGCCGGAGGACTGGCTGTTCAAGGTGTTCAGCGACGGTGGCACCGGTGAGGACGGCGAGGGCCGGCTGGCCATGGTCGACGTGCTGTTCCGCGTGGCGGGGCAGAGCGTGGAGCACCCGTTGCTGGAACGCGCCGACGAGCTCGAAGTGCTGTCGATCCGCATGCCCGTGCTCTCCGCGACGGATCTGCTCGTCACCAAGATGCGCGCGCTGAGCGAGCACGCGTGCGACCTCGGCAAGGTGCTGCCCACGGCCCGTGCGGTCCGGGAACAGGTCGACTGGGCACGGGTGCGCGAGCAGGTCGACGACAACGCGTTTGCGCGCGCGTTCATGCATCTCGCCGACGAGCTCGGCATCGCCGCGCGCGACACCTAGCCGCACCGCGGGCACCGCTCGCGCCGGCTCTTCCGCGCTGCGCCGCCCTGTGTTTCAGGGCGTGATGCCGGCCACATCCACCGGTCCGGCCGTCCGTTTCTCGCGCGTCGAGTCCCCGCACTTGTCCCGTCGGCTCCGCGGGTGCTTTGCTGTAGCCGAGCGGGATTGCCCCGCCGAAATCGTGGCGAAGGAGCCGGGAGTGGCGCAGAAGGTCCAGGTCATGCTCGTGTGCGATCTGCACGACGACGAGGTCGAGGGTCAGGAGACGGTCGCCTTCGGGCTGGACGGGACCAGTTACGAGGTGGACGCGTGCGAGGAGCACGCCGCGGCACTGCGCGACGCCTTCGCGCCGTTCGTCGGAGCGGCGCGGCGGGCGGGTCGCCCCTCGGGTGACGGCAAGCCGCAGCGGCGCGGGAGCCGCGGTCGTTCCTCCGACGGCGGATCCGGCGGGGGCGGCAGCAACAAGGAGCGCACGCAGGCGATCCGCGACTGGGCCCGCTCCAACGGCTACAAGGTGAGCGAGCGCGGTCGCCTCTCCGGCGAGGTCGTCGCCGCGTACGAGGCCGCGCACCAGTCCTGACGGTCCGACCCCCGCGGCCCGCGCCGCGGTGCGCGGGCGGCGTACGCCGTGAGCGCACAGGAGCGTGGGCCGCGGGGGAAGGGGCACGCGGCAGGCGTCGTTGAAACAAGTCGACACCTGCCGGCGGGGCCGCCGCCGACGGGCCCGGGGGTGCTCCGCCGAACGCGGCGGGGGCTGCTCCCCGGGGCTAGTCTGCGGGCGTACGGCGCGAGTCCGGTCCCCGCCCCGTGAGGAGCGATCAGATGTTCGAGCGTTTCACCGACCGAGCCCGCCGTGTGGTCGTCCTGGCCCAGGAAGAGGCCCGGATGCTCAACCACAACTACATCGGGACCGAGCACATCCTGCTGGGCCTCATCCACGAGGGCGAGGGCGTCGCCGCCAAGGCGCTGGAGTCGCTCGGGATCTCCCTCGAGGGTGTCCGCAGCCAGGTCGAGGAGATCATCGGCCAGGGCCAGCAGGCGCCGTCCGGACACATCCCGTTCACCCCCCGCGCCAAGAAGGTGCTCGAGCTGTCGCTGCGCGAGGCGCTGCAGCTCGGCCACAACTACATCGGCACCGAGCACATCCTGCTGGGCCTGATCCGCGAGGGCGAGGGCGTCGCCGCGCAGGTGCTCGTCAAGCTCGGCGCCGACCTCAACCGGGTGCGCCAGCAGGTCATCCAGCTGCTGTCGGGCTACCAGGGCAAGGAGTCGGCCACGCCGGCCGGCGGCCCCGCCGAGGGCACCCCGTCGACGTCGCTGGTGCTCGACCAGTTCGGCCGCAACCTCACGCAGGCCGCTCGCGAGTCCAAGCTCGACCCGGTGATCGGGCGCGAGAAGGAGATCGAGCGCGTCATGCAGGTGCTGTCGCGCCGCACCAAGAACAACCCGGTGCTCATCGGCGAGCCGGGCGTCGGCAAGACCGCGGTCGTCGAGGGCCTCGCGCAGGCGATCATCAAGGGCGAGGTCCCCGAGACGCTCAAGGACAAGCAGCTCTACACCCTCGACCTCGGTGCACTGGTCGCCGGCAGCCGCTACCGCGGCGACTTCGAGGAGCGCCTCAAGAAGGTGCTCAAGGAGATCCGCACGCGCGGCGACATCATCCTGTTCATCGACGAGATCCACACCCTCGTCGGGGCGGGCGCCGCGGAGGGCGCGATCGACGCCGCGAGCATCCTCAAGCCGATGCTGGCCCGCGGCGAGCTGCAGACCATCGGTGCGACCACGCTCGACGAGTACCGCAAGCACCTGGAGAAGGACGCCGCGCTCGAGCGCCGCTTCCAGCCGATCCAGGTCGGCGAGCCGTCGCTCGCGCACACGATCGAGATCCTCAAGGGCCTGCGCGACCGGTACGAGGCGCACCACCGCATCTCGATCACCGACGCCGCCCTGGTCGCGGCGGCGACGCTGGCCGACCGCTACATCTCCGACCGCTTCCTGCCCGACAAGGCGATCGACCTCATCGACGAGGCCGGCTCCCGCATGCGCATCCGCCGCATGACCGCGCCGCCGGACCTGCGCGAGTTCGACGAGAAGATCGCCGGCGTGCGCCGCGAGAAGGAGTCTGCGATCGACGCGCAGGACTTCGAGAAGGCCGCGTCCCTGCGCGACCGCGAGAAGACCTTGCTCGGCGAGAAGGGGCAGCGCGAGAAGGAGTGGAAGGCCGGCGACATGGACGTCGTCGCCGAGGTCGACGACGAGCAGATCGCCGAGGTCCTCGAGATCTGGACCGGCATCCCCGCCGTCCGGCTCACCGAGGCCGAGACCGCCCGCCTGCTGCGCATGGAGGACGAGCTCCACCGCCGGGTCATCGGCCAGGAGCAGGCGATCAAGGCCGTGTCGCAGGCGATCCGCCGCACCCGCGCCGGCCTCAAGGACCCGAAGCGCCCCGGAGGCTCGTTCATCTTCGCCGGGCCGTCCGGCGTCGGGAAGACCGAGCTGTCCAAGACGCTCGCCGAGTTCCTCTTCGGCGACGAGGACTCGCTCATCCTGCTCGACATGAGCGAGTTCATGGAGAAGCACACCGTCTCGCGCCTGGTCGGTTCGCCTCCCGGCTACGTCGGGTACGAGGAGGGCGGCCAGCTCACCGAGAAGGTCCGTCGCAAGCCGTTCTCGGTCGTGCTGTTCGACGAGATCGAGAAGGCCCACCCGGACGTGTTTAACACGCTCCTGCAGATCCTCGAGGACGGTCGCCTGACCGACTCGCAGGGCCGCGCGGTGGACTTTAAGAACACCGTGATCATCATGACGAGCAACCTGGGCACCCGCGACATCTCCAAGGGCTTCAACCTCGGGTTCAGCAAGGAGAACGACACCGCGGGCGCGTACGAGCGGATGAAGACCAAGGTGCAGGACGAGCTCAAGCAGCACTTCCGGCCCGAGTTCCTCAACCGCATCGACGACATCGTGGTCTTCCACCAGCTGTCCGAGGCGGAGATCGTCCAGATCGTCGACCTCATGCTGGCACGGGTCGACGCGCAGCTGAAGAACCGCGACATGGGCCTCGAGCTCACCCCCGCGGCCAAGGCGCTGCTCGCCAAGAAGGGTTACGACCCGGTGCTCGGCGCCCGCCCGCTGCGCCGCACCATCCAGCGCGAGATCGAGGACATCCTGTCCGAGCAGATCCTGTACGGCACGCTGACCGCCGGCTCGATCGTGGTGGTGGACGT
>JALYNK010000213.1 GCA_030773235.1 Actinomycetota bacterium
GCTGCTCCCGGCGCCCACGGTGATCGGGCAGCGGCACCTGGACTGGCGGGGCACCGACCTGCTCGGCGACCCCGTGTCGCGCGAGCACGCCGTGACGGGCGGGGCGCTGCGGTCGTACGACCGCGCGGACATCTACCGCAACGACGCGACCGGCAAGGCGTACCGCGTCTGGGGCGCGGTGCTGCGGAAGTACCGCGGGCTCGGCGGGGCCGCGGGGCGGCTGGGGCTGCCGGTCTCCGAGGAGTACCGCGTGGCAGGGGCGACCGCCTGGGCGCAGAACTTCACCAGGGGTCGCGTCTACTGGTCGAGCACCACGGGCGGACGCGCCGTGGAGGGCGCCGTCCTCCGCAAGTACCTCGCCGAGGGCGGGCCCGACGGCTGGCTCGGGCTGCCGACGTCGGACGAGACGGCGGTGCGCGGCGGCCGCGCGTCGGCGTTCGTCAACGGACGGGTCTACTGGGGGAGCGGCCTCGGCGCGCACCCGGTCCGCGGCGCGATCCTCAGCAGGTACCTGCAGCTCGGCGGGCCGGACTCGCGGCTCGGCCTGCCGACTTCCGACGAGTACGCGGTGAGCGACGGCCGGCGCAGCGACTTCCAGCACGGGCGGATCCGGTGGAGCTCGGTCACCCGGACCACGACGGTCACGTACTCCTGACCGCACACCTCACGCCGCCCCCCGCTCGCGCGCTCCCGCACGTCTAACCTCCCGGAGGTGCCGAGCAGGGCGCTGGACGCCGTGGACCAGGGGGTGTGGTCGTTGCCCTGGGGTCACCGACTGCGCCGATGACCGCCGGACCCTGGAGGCGCTGGCCGGCGGTGCTGCGTGTGCACCGGCTGTTCCTCGTCGCCGTGCTGCTGGGAGCGGCGCTCCGACTCGTGGTCGCCCTGGCCTACCAGCCCGCGCTGTGGTTCCACGGCGACAGCTTCAGCTACCTGGCGGGGGGCTCGGCGCTCGCCGCCCGTACGGTCCGGCCCGTCGGCTACGACGTGCTGCTGCGCATCCTCGAGCCGCTCCCGCACAGCCTCACGTGGGTCACGGCTGTGCAGCACCTGGCCGGGCTGGGCGTCGCCGCCTTGGTGTACGCGCTCCTGGTCCGACGCTCGGTGCCCCGCTCGGTCGCGACCGCCGCGACGCTCCCGGTGCTGCTGGACGCCCAGCAACTCCAACTGGAGCACCTGGTCATGAGCGACGCGATGTACCTGCTGCTGACCACGGCCGCGGTGGTCGTCCTGGCCTGGCGCGACCGTCCGTCCGGCTGGGCCGCCGCGGGCGGAGGGCTGCTCCTCGGCGCTGCCGCCGCCACCCGTTCTGTGGGGCTCCCAGTCGCGGTCGTGCTGCTCGTGGTGCTGACGATGCGCCGAGTGGGGCTCGTGCGGGTGGCAACTGCCGCGCTGGCCTGCGCGCTGCCGCTGTCGGCACAGCTCGTCTCTTTCCATGCGACGCATGGCCGTTGGGCCCTGACGAACAGCAGCGGGATCTTCCTCTACAGCCGGACCATGGCGTTCGCTGACTGCAGCGTGCTCCCCCTGACCCCGGAGGAGCAGTTGCTGTGCGATCCCCGGCCTCCCGCGGCGCGACCGGAGTCCTCGCGCTACATCTGGGCGCCAGACCTGCCACTCCGGCGTCTGCCCGGGCCCACGTTCGTCGCGGAGCACGACCGGCTGGCACAGGGGTTCGCGCGCAAGGCCCTGCGCGGACAGCCCGGGGACTACCTGGTGGTGGTCGCCCGTGAGGTCGGCTACGCGTTCGCGCCGCGACGCCCTGCGATCCCCGCGGTCGACCTGCCCAAGTACGAGTTCGTCCAGGACCCCGCAGCGCTCGTGCCGGCATACGCACAGCAGCGCGGACTGCGGCTGGTGCAGGCGTACGACGAGAGCACCAGTTCGCTGAACACCACGGCCCGTCCGGGGCTCGCGGCGTTCCTCGCCCGCTACCAGGACGTCGTACGGCTGCCCGGTCCGGCGCTCGCCGGCCTCGTGCTGCTCGGCCTGGCTTCTTGCCGGTCGAGGGCCAGGCACCGCGGCGCGGCGCTGACCCTGCTGTCCGCCGCGACGGCGCTGGTCGTGCTCCCGCCGATGACCGCGCAGTACGACCCCCGCTACGTCCTCGTGGCCGTACCGACGCTGTCCGCCGCTGCCGCGCTCGCCGGCGGCACCGGCCGACGCGCGGCGCAGGAGCCCGGTCACCGCGCCGCCGAGGGCGCGGACGACCACGTCGATCAGCAGGGCGCTGCTACGGCACCGGGAGCCACGCCCGCCCCGCACGCCGGTCAGGCGTAGATCAGCCGGGTGACCCAGTCGGCGACGAGCGCCGGCCTGCTCTCGCCCTCGATCTCGACCGTCATGTTCCGCACGGTCTGCAGGGTGTTGGGGTCCTTCTGCTCGACGTCGGCGAGCACGCTGCTGACCCGGATGCGCGCGCCGGCCTTCACCGGGGAGACGAACCGGACCTTCTCGAAGCCGTAGTTGACGGCGAGCAGCACTCCCTCAAGGCGGGCCGGGTCCTGCGGCAGCGTGCTGGCGAGGTGGGTCAGCAGCGACAGGGTGAGGAACCCGTGCGCGATCGGGACGCCGAACGGCGACTGCTCGGCCGCGCGCTGCGGGTCGACGTGGATCCACTGCCGGTCCTCGGTGACCTCGGCGAACGCGTCGACGCGCTCCTGGGTGACCTCGAACCACTGACCGGTGCCCTCGGGCCTGCCGACCTCGGACGAGAACATCTCGTACGCCCGCTCCGCGTGCGTCGCCACGTGCGCCTCCGTGCGTCTGTCGGGACCCCTTCCTACCGGGGGATCCGCAGCAGACCCTCCTGCACCACGCTGACGGCCAGCCGCCCGTCCCCGGTGTAGATCGAGCCGCGGGCCAGGCCGCGGCTGGCGCCGGTCCACGGCGTCTCCTGGTCGTACAGCCACCACTCGTCGGCGCGGAACGGCCGGTGGAACCACATCGCGTGGTCGAGGCTCGCGCCGGCGACCTCGCCGGTGCCCCAGGCCTTGCCGTGGGGGAGCAGGGACGCCTCGAGCAGCGTCATGTCGGAAGCGAACGTCACCGCACACACGTGCAGCAGCGGGTCGTCGGGCAGCGTGCCGTCGGCGCGCATCCAGACCTGCGAGCACGGCTCGCGGCGGCCGGTGTCCTGGGCGACGCGGGGCGGGTCGGCCACGTACCGGACGTCGATGGGGCGCGGGCGGGTGTACCAGGCGCCGAGCGCCTCGTCGGCGTACGGCGCCATGCGGACCTCGAGCCGCTCCAGCCCCTCCGGACCGGGCACTCGCGGCATCGGCGCCGCGTGCTCGAGGTCGGACGGCTCGGAGACGTGGAACGAGGCGGCGAGGTTGAAGATCGCCTTGCCGTGCTGGACCGCGACGACCCGGCGGGTGGTGAAGCTCCTGCCGTCGCGGAGCCGGTCGACCTGGTAGACGATCGGCCGCTGCGGATCGCCGGGGCGCAGGAAGTACGCGTGCAGGCTGTGGACCGGGCGGTCCGGCGGCACGGTGCGGCCGGCAGCGACGAGCGCCTGCCCGGCGACCTGCCCGCCGAAGACGCGCTGCAGGCTCGAGCAGGCCTGGCGGCCGCGGAAGATGTCGACCTCCACCTGCTCCAGGTCGAGCAAGTGCACCAGCTCGTCCAGCGGGGTCGCCCCGGTCGCCCTGTCCACGTCGCGTATCGAAGCAGTTCGCGTGCCCGGGTCGTCGGCGGAGCGGGACCGACCGGGCGGAGTCGCGTCGTACGTGGACGGAGCAGGACCCAGTACTCCATCCAGATCAGGGGTGCGTGGACGAACGGTCAACCCGGTCGAGACGGACGAC
>JALYNK010000214.1 GCA_030773235.1 Actinomycetota bacterium
GCCCCGGGCGACGAGGTCGCGCACGGCGGACCGCAGCGCCGCGACCGCCCGGTCCGCCGGGACGAGGGCCGTCCGGTCGTTCGCGCCGATGACGACCACCGCGACGTCCGGAGCCCAGCCCGCCGCACGCGCCACCTGCCCGGGCAGATCGGCGCTGCGGGCGCCGGGCACCGCGAACACCCGGGTCTCGGCGGGGATCCCGTGCGCGCCGAGGTCCGCGGCCAGCGCGGACCCAGCGCGTCCTGCGGACGCCGCGCACCGATGCCGTAGGCGATCGAGTCACCCAGCACCGCGAGCCGCACTCCCACGCTCCGGACAACGCCCAGGCCGTGGGGAGCATGCCGGTCAGGGGGTGCGGACGCGGGCCAGCGCCTTCGCACGGGGACGAACCGGCAGACCAGCCCCTCGCGCGGAGTCGAGCGTGACCGTCGTCCCGAGGACGGGGACGGAGCCGCTCCCGCTCGGTAGGGTCCGGGGGTGACCTCGGAGGCCGTGCCGAGCGACCGCGTCCTGACGCTGCCGAACGCGCTGTCCGCGCTCCGCCTCGCCGGGGTGCCGCTCTTCCTGTACTGGACGCTCGTCACGCACCAGGACGGCCGGGCGATCCTGCTGCTGATGGCCGCGGGCATCAGCGACTACGCCGACGGCCTGATCGCCCGCCGCTGGGGCCAGTACAGCCGGCTCGGGCAGCTGCTGGACCCGCTCGCCGACCGCCTCTACATCTTCGCCACCATCATCGCGCTGGTCGCCCGGGACGGGCTGCCGCTCGCCTTCGCGGTCGCGCTCGTCGGGCGCGACGTCTTCCTCGCCTGCTTCCTGCCGGTGCTGCGCAGGCACGGGTACGGCCCGCTGCCGGTCAACTTCCTCGGCAAGGCGGCGACGTTCAACCTGCTGTACGCCTTCCCCATGCTGCTGGCGGCGCTGCCGGAGCGCGACGACCTGCTGAGCACGGTCTTCCGGCCGCTCGGCTGGGCGTTCGCGGTGTGGGGCACGGTCCTGTACTGGGTCGCCGGCGTCGCGTACGCGGTGCAGGTCCGCGCTCTGGTGCGCGCCGAGCGCGAGGCGCAGGAGGCGGCCCTCGATCCCGCGGGGGAGCCGCGCGGGTGACGGCCGGGCGTCCGCCGGCGGGGGCCGGGTGAGGGCCGGGTGAGGGCCGTCGTCATGGCCGGCGGCGAGGGAACGCGGCTGCGCCCGATGACCGCCAACCAGCCCAAGCCGCTGCTGCCGGTCGTCAACCGGCCGATCCTGGAGCACGTGCTGCGACTGCTGCGGCGGCACGGCTTCGACGAGACCGTCGTGACGGTGCAGTTCCTCGCCAGCCTGGTGCGCACGTACTTCGGCGACGGCGCCGAGCTCGGCATGCACCTGTCGTACGCGACCGAGGAGAGCCCGCTCGGGACCGCCGGATCGGTGAAGAACGCCGAGGCCGCGCTGCGCGACGACGCGTTCCTCGTGATCAGCGGCGACGCGCTCACCGACGTGGACCTCGGCGCCGTCGTCGCCGCCCACCGGGAGCGCGGTGCGCTCGTCACGGTCTGCCTCACCCGGGTGCCCGACCCGCTGGAGTTCGGGATCGTCGTGACCGACGAGCAGTCGCGCGTCGAGCGGTTCCTCGAGAAGCCCAGCTGGGGCCAGGTCTTCACCGACACCGTCAACACCGGCATCTACGTCATGGAGCCAGAGGTGTTCCGGTACGTGGAGCGCGGCCGGCCGGTGGACTGGTCCGGCGACGTGTTCCCGGCGCTGCTCGCCGCCGGTGCGCCGGTCTACGGCCACGTCGCCGACGGCTACTGGGAGGACGTCGGGACGCACGAGAGCTACCTGCGGGCGCAGGCCGACGTGCTGCACCGCCGGGTCGACGTCGACATCAACGGCTTCGAGGTGGCGCCGGGCGTGTGGATCGGCGAGGGGGCCGACGTCGACCCGGACGCGGTCCTCAAGGGGCCGCTGTACGTCGGCGACCACGCCAAGGTCGAGGGCGGCGCCGAGCTGCGCGAGCACACCGTGCTCGGCAGCAACGTCGTCGTGAAGCAGGGCGCCGTGCTCGAGAGGGCCGTCGTGCACGACAACGTCTTCCTCGGCCCGCACACCGTGCTGCGCGGCTGCGTCATCGGCAAGAACACCGACGTCATGCGCGGGGCGCGGGTCGAGGAGGGCGCGGTCGTCGGTGACGAGTGCCTGCTCGAGGAGGAGGCGTACCTCTCGAGCGGCGTGACGGTCTACCCGTTCAAGACGATCGAGGCCGGCGCGGTCGTCCACACCAGCGTGATCTGGGAGTCGCGGGGCAGCGCCGCGCTGTTCGGCCCCCGCGGGGTCTCCGGCCTGGTCAACGTCGAGATCACGCCCGAGTCCGTCGTGCGCCTGGCGTCGGCGTACGCCACGACGCTGCGGAAGGGCAGCGTGGTCACCACCGCTCGCGACACCTCGCGGGCCGCCCGGGCGCTCAGCCGCGCGGTGATCGCCGCGCTGAACGCCAGCGGCATCGACGTGCAGGACCTCGAGGTGGCGCCGCTGCCGGTGATGCGGTTCGAGACCGCGCGCACCCAGGCGGCCGGCGGCGTGGTGCTGCGCACGACCGCGGGCGACCCGCAGTCGCTCGACCTGCTGTTCCTCGACGAGCGCGGCGGGGACCTGCCGCCGGCGGCGCAGCGGCGGCTGGAGCGCGTGCTCAGCCGGCAGGAGTTCCGCCGCGCCTTTCCCGGCGAGATCGCCGAGCTGAGCTTCCCGCCGCGCACCGCCGACCGCTACGCGCAGGAGCTGCTGCGCGTGGTCGACGTGCGCGGCGTGCAGGAGGCCGGGCTCAAGGTGGTGCTCGACACCGCGGGCGGCTCGTCGGCCCTCGTGCTGCCCACGCTGCTCGGACGCCTCGGGCTCGACGTGCTGACCGTGTCCAACCGGCTGGACGAGCAGGGCACCGAGTCGTCCGAGGACGCCCGCCGCGCGCTGGCGCGGCTCGGCGAGCTGGTGGCCAGCTCGGGCGCGGCGTTCGGCGCCCGGTTCGACCACACAGGGGAGCGGCTCGCGCTCGTCGACGAGCGCGGCGCCGTCATCGACGACGACCGCGCGCTGCTCGTGCTCCTCGACCTCATCGCCGCGGAGAACCGCGGCTGCCGCATCGCCCTCCCGGTGACCACCACGCGGGTCGCGGAGCAGGTGACGAGCTTCCACGGCTGCTCGGTGCGATGGACCTCCACCGCGCCCGACGAGCTCGCCCGGGTCGCGGCCGGCGGCGAGGTGGTGTTCGCCGGCGACGGGCGCGGCGGCTTCGTGATCCCCGAGCTCGCGCCCGCCGTCGACGCGCTCGCCGCGTTCGTCCGGCTCGTCGGGCTCGTCGCGCGCACCCGCCTCACGCTGTCGCAGATCGACGCCCGCATCCCCCTCGGGCACGTCGTGCGGTGCCCGGTGCCGACCCCGTGGGCGCGCAAGGGCGCCGTGATGCGGGAGGTGCTCGCCGCGGCGAGCGGTCGCACCGTCGACACGACGGACGGTGTGCGCATCGTCGAGAGCCCGGGCCGGTGGGCGCTCGTGCTGCCGGACCCCTCGACGGCCACCACCCACCTGTGGGCGGAGGCGGGGACCGACGGCGCTGCGCGGACACTGCTCGACGACTGGGCCCGGGTCGTCCGGGCGGCGGCCGAGGAGCGCGCCCCCGCGTAGTCCCGGGCGTGCGCACCGCCCGGCGTACGCTCCGCGCGGTCCCGGGCCCGCGCGCGGTGACGACCCCGCGACCACGACGACCACCGCTCCACAGCCAGCGCCGAGACCCGGGGAGTGCGCCCTGACCTCCGAAGACCGCTTCCCGTCCGACC
>JALYNK010000215.1 GCA_030773235.1 Actinomycetota bacterium
GCCGTCGCCCCCCGGGGCGGCGGCCGCAGCCGTTCCCGGGCCGCGGGCCCAGGCAGTGGCAGGATCTCCCGCCGTCTCTCCCTCCCGATCTGACAGGAGCCTCCTCGTGCCCGACGCGCCTCCGGCCCGCCAGAACACGACCTTCCCGAGCGGCGACCGCGAGGCGCACGGCTACCTGTCCCTGCCCGAGCAGGGCCGCGGCCCCGGTGTGATCGTTCTCCAGGAGTGGTGGGGGCTCACCGACCACGTCGCCGGCGTCGCCGACCGTCTGGCGGCGGAGGGCCTCGTCGCGCTCGCGCCGGATCTGTTCGGTGGCCGGACCACGCACGACGCTGAGGAGGCCGGGCGGCTCATGAGCGAGCTCCCGGTGGAGCGGGCGGCCGCCGACCTCGCGGGCGCGGTGGACTTCCTGCTCGCGCACGAGGCCGTGACCGGCGACGCAGTGGGCGCGGTCGGTTTCTGCATGGGAGGCGGCTTCGTGCTGCTCCTCGCCGCGCAGCAGGGCGAGCGCATCAGCGCGGCCGTGCCGTTCTACGGCGTCGGACCGGCGGTGCCGGACAGCTACACGGGCCTGCGCGCGGCCGTGCAGGGCCATTACGGGGAGCGCGACGCGTTCTACTCCGTCGACGACGCCCGCGCGCTGGAGCGGCAGATCCGCGAGGAGTCGGCCGCGCCGGTCGTCGAGTTCCACTACTACGACGCTGGACACGCCTTCCACAACGACACCAACGCCATCGGCACGTACTCCCCGGAGGACGCCGACACGGCGTGGCGGCGCACGGTGGCGTTCCTGCGCGAGCACCTGGCCCGGTGACGCGAGCGGCCCCCGTCCGGCAGGACGGGGGCCGCTCCGGGGGCGTCTGACTCAACCGTCGGCGCGCACCCAGGCGCTCGTGCTGCGCGGCTTCCTGGGCCCCGCCGGCTCCCGGGACGGCCCGGCCGTCGCAGCGCCGGCCTGCGCGAGCCACTGCCGCTGCGTCGCCAGCTGCGCCTCGAGCTCGTCGGTGGGGCGCTCCGCCGCCCGTGCCTTCTCGAGCTTGACCTCGAGCTCGGCGACCTTCTCCCGCAGCCGGACGACGAACGGCGACTCGCTGGCCGCCGAGCGCACGTCGCTCTGCCGCCGGAACTTCTCCTCGACCTTGCCCATGCGGTCCTCGAGCGAGCGCATCACGTCGCGCGGCACCTTGCCCGCCGCCTCCCAGCGCTCCTGCAGCTGCCGCAGCCGGCGGGTGTGCTCCTTGCCCTGAGCCGGGTCGAGCGCCTCGGCCTCGGCGAGGATCTCCTCCTTGACCTGCTGGTTGCCACGCAGCGCGGCGTCCTGCTCGGCGTACGACGCGGAGCGGGCGGCGAAGAACGCGTCCTGCGCGCCCTTGAAGCGCGTCCACAGGTCGTCCTCCACCTCGCGCGGGGCGCGTCCGGCGGCCTTCCAGTCCGTCATCAGCTGCCGGTAGCGGTCGGCGGTGCCGCGCCAGTCCGTCGACGTCGAGAGCTGCTCGGCCTGCGCGATCAGCGCCTCCTTGCGGCTCCGGCTCACCTCGCGCTGCTGCTCCAGCGCTGCGAAGTGCGTCGTCCGCCGCTCGTTGAACCGCTTGCGCGCCGCCGCGACGCGCTGCCAGAGCTCGTCGTCGGTCCGCTTGTCGACGCCGGAGATCTTCTTCCAGTCGTCGCCGAGGCTCCGCAGCCGCTCACCGGCAGCTTTCCAGTCCGACGAGCCCCCGAGCTGCTCCGCCTCCTCGGCGAGCGCCGTCTTGCGCGCGACGGCCTCGGCGCGCTGCTCCGCCCGGGCCGCGCGGGCGGCCTCGACGGCGCCGGCGGTCCGCTCCAGCAGGGCGTCGACACGGCGCTCCAGCGCGGCGAGGTCGCCGACCGCGGCCGCCGTCGGCAGCGCGGCCTTGAGGCGCTGCGCGCTCTGCGCGATCTGGTTCGGGTCGCCGACGCCGCTGGCCAGGCGCTGCTCCAGGAGGGTCACCTCCGTGGCCAGCTGCTCGTACCGCCGGGTGAAGTGGGCGAGCCCCTCCTCGGGGCTCCCGGCCTTCCACGAGCCGACCTCGCGCTCCCCGTCGGCGGTACGGACGAACACCGTCCCGTCCTCGGTGACCCGACCCCACTCGCTCATGCTGCTCCTCGTCCGGCGGTTCTCCGACCAGTCTGCCTCGACGGCGCGTTCCGCTGCGGGTAGGGCGGCGGTATGGCCGACTCGCTCACCTTCCTCGGCACCGCGACCACCCTGCTGTCGTACGGCGATCTCACGGTCCTCACCGACCCGAACTTCCTGCACCGGGGCGAGCGGGCGTACCTCGGCAAGGGGTTGTGGTCGCGGCGGCTCACCGAGCCGGCGCTGCAGCCCGACGAGCTGCCGCCGCTCGACGCGGTCGTGCTGTCGCACCTGCACGGCGACCACTTCGACCGCCGCGCGCGCCGCGGCCTGTCCCGCGACCTGCCGATCGTCACGACGCGCGCCGCGGCCCGCCGGCTGCGGTCGTGGGGGTTCGCGCACGCCGTCGCGCTGGACACCTGGCAGAGCACGGAGGTCGTCCGCGGCGGCGCGCGCTTGCGGGTCACCGCTGCGCCCGGCCGGCACGCGCCCGGCCTGGCGCAGGCGCTGCTGCCGCCCGTCATGGGCAGCGTCCTCGAGTTCCTGCCCGGCCCGGGTGGCCCGCCGCCGCTGCGCGTGTACGTGACCGGCGACACGCTGCTGCACGACGACCTGCGCGAGGTGCCGCGCCGGCACCCGGAGCTGGACCTCGGCCTCTGGCACCTCGGCGGCACGCGCGTCCTCGGACTGCTCGTGACGATGGACGCGCAGCAGGGCGCGGACCTGCTGGAGATCGTCCGGCCCCGCACGACGGTGCCGGTCCACTTCGACGACTACGGCGTCTTCCGCTCGCCGCTGCGGGACTTCCTCGCCGAGGTCGACCGGCGCGGCCTGCCCGGTGTCCGCCCCGTCGCCCGCGGCGAGACGGTCGCGCTGCCGCTGACCTGACCGACCTCAGGGCGCCCGCTGCTCCGCCGGGCAGGCGTACGACGTCCGGCCGCCGATCGCGGACGTGCGCACGGGCGCGCCGCACGAGCGGCAGGTGTCCCGCTTGTAGACCCAGCGCTCGTCGGGAGCGGCCGGGTCGCTGACCACCTGCCCCGCGTCACGGCCGAGCGCCATCAGCTCTGCGGTGCGGTCCCACAGCGACCGGGCCCGCCCCGGCGGCAGCGCGCCCGCCGGCATGGCGGGGTCGATCCGCTCGAGGAACAGCAGCTCCGCGCGCCAGGCGTTGCCGACCCCCGCCCAGACGGCCTGGTCGACCATCGCGGCTGCGACCGGCCCGCGTGCGGCGCGCAGCCGCCGCACCGCCTCGTCCGGATCGGCGTCGTCGCGCAGCGGGTCCGGTCCGAGCCCGGCCACCAGCCGGGTCACGCGCTCGGGCGGGAGCAGCTCGCACGTCGTCGGTGCGATGAGGTCCCAGGCCACGGAGCCGGACAGGCGCAGCCGCACCCCCTTGCGGGGCGGCTCGGTCGGGTCCGGGTAACGCAGGAACAGCCCGCGCATGCCCAGGTGCACGTGCACCACGGGCGCGTTCTCGAGCCGGACGAGCAGGTGCTTGCCGTACGCCTCCGCCCGCTCCAGCCGCCGCCCGTCGACGTCCCCGACGTCGAGCCGCCCCTGCGGCGACGTCGCGGTGACGACCTCCCCCGCCAGGTCGGCCGTGATCTCGCGCGCGGTGCGGTGCAGCAGGTGTCCCTCGGGCACGTCGGTGGCGTACCCCCGGACCGCGGCCGCGACCGCTCCCGGGCAGGG
>JALYNK010000216.1 GCA_030773235.1 Actinomycetota bacterium
ACACAGTCATGCCGGACTCGGCGACCAGGGACCTCGATCACCGAGGCCGCGAGGAAGGTAACGGGGGGGGGCACCCGGCGCTGCGGGCGCGCGGAGGCCGACACGGAGGTGGCCCGGCTGCGCGAGGAGCTGGCGCAGGTGCGGGCCCACAGCGAGGAGCTCGCCGAGCGCCTGCGCGCCGAGGCGCGTACCGACCCGCTCACCGGCCTCGGCAACCGCCGGCACTGGGACGAGCAGCTGGAGCAGGAGCTGGAGCGCGCCCGCCGCGCCGGGTCCGGCCTCGCCGTGGCGCTGGTCGACCTCGACCGCTTCAAGAAGGTCAACGACACGCAGGGGCACGTCGCGGGCGACGAGCTGCTCCGCCGGGTCGCCGAGGGCTTCGCCGGCGCGGTGCGCAGCATCGACCTGGTGACCCGCATCGGCGGTGAGGAGTTCGCAGTGGCGCTGCCCACCGACTCGCTCGACGTCGCGGTCGCCATCGTCGAGCGGCTGCGCACGAGCGTCCCGCCGGGGGTGACGTGCTCGGCCGGGCTGGCGCTGTGGCACGGGTACGAGGACGGGGCCACCCTGCTGCAGCGGGCGGACGTCGCGCTCTACGACGCGAAGAGCGCCGGCCGCGACCGGTTGACCGTCGCCTGACCCGCCGCTCGCCCTCTGAGCGGGCGGGCTCGAGAGCCGGACCTCAGGCGACCGTGAGCTCCACGGGCACGTTGCCGCGCGTCGCCCGCGAGTACGGGCAGATGGTGTGCGTGACCTCCATGAGCCGCTGCGCCTGCTCGCGGTCGAGCTGGGGCAGCGAGCCGACGAGCTCGACGGCCAGCCCGAACTCGGTCGGCGCCTCCTTGACGAACGACACCCGCGCGGTCACGGACGAGCCGTCCAGCGCGGTCTTGGGCAGCCCGAGCTGCGGCACCCCGAACCGCATGGCGCTGTGGAAGCACGCCGCGTAGCCGGCGGCGAACAGCTGCTCCGGGTTCGTGCCCGGCCCGCCGTCGCCGCCCATCTCGGCCGGGCGGGACAGCTGCAGGTCCACGCGGTCGTCGGGCGAGACGACCGAGCCGGTGCGCTGTCCGTAGGCCGTCGCCTCGGCGGTGTAGAGCCTCTCCACGGGGACCTCCTGGTCGTCTTCACATCAGTCGTCGGGCGTGCGTCGGGCGCCGGTCGTCGGTCGCCGGGTCATCGCCCGGCGCGGACGACGCCGCGCAGCACCACGGCGCGGGGTGCGCGCAGCGTCTCGAGGTCGGCCCGCGGGTCCGTGTCGTACACGACGAGGTCCGCCTGAGCCCCCTCGACGAGGCCGTCGCGCCCGAGCCACGCGCGCGCCCGCCAGGCGGCCGCGTCGAGCGCGGCCAACGGCGACAGCCCGGCGGCGGCCAGCTGCAGCACCTCCTGCGCGATCAACCCGTGCGCGAGCGACCCGCCGGCGTCGGTGCCGGTGTAGATCGGCACCCCGGCCTCGTGCGCAGCGCGCAACGTCTCGCGGCGCCGCGCGTGCAGGGCCCGCATGTGCGCGGCGTACGTGGGGAACTTGGCCTCGGCGGCCGCCGCGATGGCCGGGAACGTCTCGATGTTGACCAGCGTCGGCACGACCGCGACCTGCCGCTCGGCGAAGAGCGGCAGCGTCTCCGCGGTGAGCCCGGTGGCGTGCTCGACGCAGTCGATCCCCGCGGCGAGCAGGTCGGGCAGCGAGTCCTCGCCGAAGCAGTGCGCAGTGATCCGCACGCCCGCCTCGTGCGCCGCGGCCACCGCGGCGTGCACCGCGTCGGCCGGCCAGCAGGGGGCCAGGTCACCGGTGCTCCGGTCGATCCAGTCGCCGACGATCTTGACCCAGCCGTCGCCGCGGGCGGCCTGCCGCCGCACCTCGTCGGCGAGCTGCTCGGGCTCGACCTCCTCGGCGTAGTTGCGCAGGTAGCGCGCGGTGCGCGCGACGTGGCGCCCGGCGCGGACGAGGACCGGCAGGTCGTCGCGCTCGTCGACCCACTGGGTGTCGGCGGGCGACCCTGCATCGCGCAGCAGCAGCGCACCGGCGTCTCGGTCGGTGCGGGCCTGCTCCTCGGCGTGAGCGGCGTCGACCGCGCCCCGGGCGTCCAGCCCCACGTGGCAGTGCGCGTCCACCAGCCCGGGCAGCACCCAGCCCTCGACAGTCGTCGTCTCGGCGGACGGCCGCGTGCTGGTGAGCCGTCCGTCCAGCACCCAGGCCTGCTCCAGAACCTCGAATGGGCCGACCAGCAGCGGGCCGCGCAGGTGCAGAGCCGTCACCGGCTCATCCTGCACCGCCCGCCGTCCCCTCCGCGTCCGTGTCGGCGCGCACCCGGGCCGCGTCCCGCCGGGTGCGCGAGGATCGAGGCGTGAGAACCGTCGCCGGCTGCGCCGCGCTCGCCCTCGTCACCCTCACCGCCGGCTGCGGCGGAGGCTCGTCCACGTCGTCGGGGAGCGCCGCCAGCACCGCGCCCGCCGGAGCACCCGTCGCCGTCGGAGCGACGCTGACCGGCACGCTCGGCAAGCCGGACCAGCCGAACGCCTTCGTCATCGGGCTCACCGGTGACGCCGGTCAGGCGGTCCCGACGCTCAAGCCCGGCAGATACACGATCAAGGTCGACGACCGGTCGAACATCCACAACTGGCACCTGGCCGGCCCGGGCGTGGACCAGAAGACCGGCGTGCAGGAGACCGGCGCGCAGACGTTCGACGTCACGCTGCAGGCCGGCACGTACACCTACATCTGCGACCCGCACCCGGGGATGAAGGGCTCGTTCACCGTCGCCTGAGCGGGTTCGCGGTGACGTGCGGGGAGCTCCCCCCGGTCCGGTTCGACGTGAACTGCTCGCTGCTGTTCGGCGAGCTGCCGCTGCTGCAGCGCCCGCAGGCGGCCCGCGACGCCGGCTTCGACGCGGTCGAGCTGTGGTGGCCGTTCGCCGACCCGGTGCCGAGCGACCGGGAGGCGCAGGCGCTCGTGCGCGCCGTCCGCGACGCCGGCGTGCGGCTGGTGTCGCTCAACGGGACCGGCGGCTCGTCGGAGCGGGGCGAGCGCGGGCTGCTGTCCGTGCCCGGCCGCGAGCGGGAGTTCGCGGACAACCTCGCGGCGGTGCTCGCCCTCGCCCGCGAGCTCGCCTGCCCGGCGGTGCACCTGCTGTACGGCAACCGGGTACCGGGCGCCGCCCCGGAGGCGCAGGACGAGCTGGCCGCCGAGCACCTCGCGCGGGCGGCGGAGCAGGCGGCGACGTCCGGCGCGGTCGTGCTCGTCGAGGCTCTGAGCGGCGGGCCCGACTACCCGCTGCGCACGGGGGACGACGTCGCGCGGGTCCTCGACCGGGTCGGCAGTCCGCACGTCCGCTTCCTGTGCGACCTGTACCACCTGGCGACCAACGGCGAGGACGTCGCCGAGGTCGTCCGGGGGCACGCGTCCCGGACAGGTCACGTGCAGGTGGCCGACGCCCCCGGTCGGCACCAACCGGGCACGGGCGCGCTCGACGTCGCCGGTCTGCTCCGCACCCTCGTCGCGATGGGCTACGCCGGCTGGGTCGGGCTCGAGTACGCCCCGCTCGGGCCCTCCGCCGACTCCTTCTCGTGGCTGCCGCGCCCGCTGCGAGGCAGCGGGGACCTCCACCACGAGGCGTGAGGCACTACCCCGGACGCTGCGTGACGGACCTGTCACTTGAGCGAACGGCCCACGCACCGCACACTCGAGGTGTGCGTTCTGTGATCCCGGCCGGGGCGCGGGTCGGCGTCGCCGCCGCGCTGGCCACCGCCCCGCTGCTCGTCGCCGCTCCCGTCGCCCCGGCCTCCGC
>JALYNK010000217.1 GCA_030773235.1 Actinomycetota bacterium
GGGCACCCGGGTCGCGTACGTCATGACGGACGGCGCGGCGCTCCCGCTGTGGCTGTCGCGCACCGCGGCCGCGCTCGCGCCGCTGCTCGCCGGGACGGTCACGGTGGGGCAGGCGTTCGGCGGGGACGTGGAGGCGGTGACGCTGCACTCCGGGCTGCTCGCGGCCGCGCACGTCCTCGATGCGGAGGTCGCGGTCGTGGTGCAGGGACCCGGCAACCTCGGCACCGGCACCGCATGGGGCTTCTCCGGGGTGGCGTGCGGGGAGGCGGTCAACGCCGCGGCGGTGGTCGGCGGTCGACCCGTGGCGGTGCTGCGCATGAGCGAGGCCGACCCGCGGCCCCGCCACCGCGGCGTGTCGCACCACTCCCGGACCGCGTACGGCCGGATCGCGCTGGCCCCCGCGGACGTCGTCGTGCCGTCCTCCTGGCAGGCGCTCGCCGGGCCGCTGCCCGAGCTCGCCCGGCACCGCCTCGTCGTCGTCGACGACGACGGGCTCCTCGGCGTGCTCCGCGCGACCGGCCTGCCGTTCTCGACCATGGGACGGGGGCTCGACGACGATCCGGTCGCCTTCGTCGCCGCCGCCGCGGCCGGTCGGCACGCCGCGGACCTGCTGGGCGCAGGCGGCGGGTGAGCGGTCGGCCGGGCGGCGGTCCTAGCGGACGTCCAGCAGGTCCACGACGAACACGAGCGTCTCGCCGCCCTTGATGACCGAGCCGGCGCCGCGCGAGCCGTACCCCATCTCCGGCGGGATGGTGAGCCGGCGGCGGCCGCCGACCTTCATCCCGGCCACGCCCTCGTCCCAGCCGCGGATGACCATGCCCTCGCCCAGCTGGAACGAGAACGGCTGGCCGCGGTCCCACGACGCGTCGAACTGCCGGCCCGTCGACCAGGCCACGCCGACGTACTGCATCGTGCACTGCCGGCCGGGCTCCGCGACGGGGCCGCTGCCCTCCTGCAGGTCCTCGACCTGCAGGTCGGTCGGCGGGGAGCCGTCGGGCACCTCCACGGTCGGCTTCGAGCCGGTGTTCGCGTCGTTGGACTCGGTCACGCCGGAGGTCCTCCTGGTCGTCGCGGGGCCGCCGGTCCGGCGGTCCCCGCCCTTCTTCCCCGCGCGCGGGCCCCGTCCCCTGCTGTCGGGGTGCGGCTCCTGCGGTTCGCCGCGCGGGCTTGCCGGGCAGCAGACAGGGATGACCGTGCCTGTCGAGCCCCCGCCCGTGGTCGAGCCGGTCCCGGACCTGCCGCCGATCGACCCGACCGAGCCGGTGCCCGACGACCCGGGACCGCTGCTGCCGGACGCACCGGAGGCCCTGCCGCCGGCGCCCGTCGAGCCGTCGCCCGACGCGCCCGCGCCGCCGGTCCGCTGACCGACCGCGAGGTCCCTCCGGGCCTCACATCGAGGCGATGAGCTTCTCCACCCGGTCGTCCACGGCGCGGAACGGGTCCTTGCACAGCACCGTGCGCTGCGCCTGGTCGTTGAGCTTGAGGTGCACCCAGTCCACCGTGAAGTCGCGGCGCTTCTCCTGCGCCCGCTTGATGAACTCCCCGCGCAGGCGGGCGCGCGTGGTCTGCGGCGGGACCGACTTCGCCTCGAAGACGGCGAGGTCGGTGGTCGCCCGCAGCACGGCGCCCTTCTTCTCGAGCAGGTAGTACAGCCCGCGGTCGCGGTTGACGTCGTGGTACGCGAGGTCGAGCTGTGCGACCCGGGGGCTGGACAGGCTGAGGTCGTGCTTTGCGCGGTAGCGCTCGATCAGCGCGTGCTTGGTGACCCAGTCGATCTCGCGGTCGACCAGCGACAGGTCGCCGGTCTCGACGGCCGTCAGCGTGCGGCCCCACAGGTCGAGCACCCGGGCGACGGTCGCGTCGCCCCCCCGGCGGTCGACGAAGTCGCTGGCCTTGGCGAAGTACTCGCGCTGGATCTCCAGCGCGCTCGCCTCGCGACCGTTGGCGAGCCGTACGCGCCGGGTCCCGGTGAGGTCGTGGCTGATCTCGCGGATGGCCCGGATGGGGTTCTCGAGCGTCAGGTCGCGCATGACGACGCCGGCCTCGACCATGCGCAGGACGAGATCGGTGCTGCCCAGCTTGAGCAGCGTCGTCATCTCGTTCATGTTGCTGTCGCCGACGATCACGTGCAGCCGCCGGAACCGCTCGGCGTCGGCGTGCGGCTCGTCCCGCGTGTTGATGATGGGGCGGCTGCGGGTCGTCGCGCTGGAGACGCCCTCCCAGATGTGCTCGGCGCGCTGGCTCACGCAGAACACCGCGCCGCGCGGCGTCTGCAGGACCTTGCCGGCGCCCACGACGATCTGCCGGCTCACGAGGAACGGGATGAGCACGTCGGCGAGGCGCCCGAACTCACCGTGCCGGCCGACCAGGTAGTTCTCGTGGCAGCCGTAGGAGTTGCCCGCGCTGTCGGTGTTGTTCTTGAACAGGTAGATGTCGCCGGCGATGCCCTCCTCGCGCAGCCGGCGCTCCGCGTCGACGAGCAGCCCCTCGAGGATGCGCTCGCCGGCCTTGTCGTGGGTGACGAGGTCGACGGCGGAGTCGCACTCGGGTGTCGCGTACTCGGGATGGCTGCCGACGTCGAGGTACAGCCGCGCGCCGTTGCGCAGGAACACGTTCGAGCTGCGCCCCCAGCTGACCACGCGGCGGAAGAGGTAGCGGGCCACCTCGTCCGGCGACAGGCGGCGCTGGCCGCGGAACGTGCACGTGACCCCGTACTCGTTCTCCAGGCCGAAGATCCGCCGCTCCACGCGCACCACCCTACGGTCGCGCGGGCGACCCGGCCCGCGGTCGCGCCGGCCCCGCTCAGCTCCGGCGCGCGCGGGCGGTGGCGCGCTGGTTGGCCTTGTCGAGAGCCTGGACGAGCTCCTCCTTGCTCATCGTGGAGCGGCCCGCGACGTCGAGCCGGCGCGCGAGGTCCAGGAGGTGCTTCTTGCTGGCGTTCGCGTCCACGCCGTGGGCGGTCTGCCGAGGCTCGGCGCTGCCCCCGCGCGTGCTGCGGGCGGCCTGCGGGTCGCTCGGACCCCTGTGCTCCTTGGGCTCCCAGTGGTCGCCGACCTTCTCGTACGAGTGCTTGAGCGCGGCGAAGGCGGTGCGGTGCGCCCGCTCCCCCTCGCCGTAGGTCTCGACCGCGCTGTCGTGCGTCTTGGCCCAGAGAGCCTGGGCGTGCGCGTCGGACCGCTCCAGCGTGCTGGGCAGCTCGGCGCGCTGCTCGGGGGTGAGGTCGTCGTCGGGCACGTGCCGGGCCTTACCCGCCCGTGGTCACCTCCACGAGGTCGAGGACGAACACGAGCGTGGCGCCGCCGGGGATCGTGGGTGGCTGGCCCTGCGCGCCGTAGCCGAAGCGCGCGGGGATGGTGACCTGGCGCCGGCCGCCGACCTTCATCCCGGTCGGGGCGACGGAGAAGCCGGGGATGACGCCCCCGGCGCACACGGTGAACGGCAGCGTCTCGTCCTTGCCGCGGCTCCAGGACGAGTCGAACTCCTTCCCCGTGTCGTAGAAGGCGCCGACGTACTTGACCTCGACCTGGTCGAGCGTGCGGGCCTCCTGGCCCTTGCCCTCGACGATGTCGGCGACCTGCACGGTGCTCGGCGCGGGGTCCCTGCTGCCGCGCACCGCTGGCTTCTGGGACAGGTCCTGCGTCGCCCCGGCCGGCGCGCGGACCTCCTCGGCCTTGAGCGGGCACTCGCGCTGCGCCGCCGGACTGCTGGGGGCTGCCGTGCCGGGGGCCGCCGTGCCGGGGGCCGCCGCCGTGCTCGGAGCGGCGGACGACGAGGC
>JALYNK010000218.1 GCA_030773235.1 Actinomycetota bacterium
ACTGACGACGGCCGCGACCAGCTGCGGGCGCTCGGCTTCAACGTCTGAGGCCCGGTGGCCTCGTCGGGCGAGGTCCCGCCCCCCGACCCCTGGGCCGCCCCCGCGGCGCCGGTCCCTGCGCCGCCGTCGGCCGCACCGGGCCCGGCCTGGTGGGCGGGGCCACCCGGGAGCGCCGCGGCGCTCCCGCCGTGGCCGAGCGGTGGCTGGGGTGCTCCACCGCCCCCGCCGACGACCAACGGCTGGGCGGTCGTCGCCCTGGTCACCGGACTGGTCGCGCTCGTCCCCGTGGCCGTCGCGGCGGGCGTGGTCGCGCTGGTCCAGACCTCGCGCCGGCCTCAGGCGGGCAGCGGGCTGGCCGTCGCCGGGCTCGTCCTGGCCGCGATCTGGACGGTCCTGGGCGGCCTCGTCCTCCTCGGCTCGGTGCTGGCCGGGGAGCTCAGGCTGGGACGGGTCGCCGACGTCGGCACCACCTCGGCGGGCACCTGCCTGCGCCTGGGCAGCGAGCCCGGTGAGGTCGCCGTCCCGGTGCCGTGCGACCTGGCGCACGACGGCGAGGTCTACCGCGTCGACACCCTGCTCGAGGCGCGCGGGGAGCCGTGGCCTGGAGCCGACGAGACCGATCTGCGCGCGGACGACGCCTGCTACGCCGCGTTCCGCGGCTACGTCGGCCGGTCGTACGAGACCTCGGAGCACGACTACGGCTACTACCTGCCCGACCGGGCCGAGTGGGCCGACGGTGAGCGCCGCGTCGTGTGCGTCGTCGTCCTTGCCGCCGACGACCGGCGCGGCGCAGTGCGGGGAACCGCAGAGTGACCACGCTCGCCGTCGCCCACCGCGCTCCCGCCACTACCCTCGACCTCGTGCCCCTGACGGCGCCGTGAGCGGCCGGGCCTCGTCCGCTGCGCACCAGCCGTCCTCGGAGGACCCCTCGTGATCACGGTGCAGGACCTCGAGCTGCGTGCGGGCGCCCGCGCGCTGCTGACGTCTGCCACGTTCCGAGTGCAGCCCGGCGACCGCATCGGCCTCGTCGGCCGCAACGGCGCCGGCAAGACCACGCTGACGAAGGTGCTGGCCGGCGAGGCGCTGCCGGCGGCCGGCGCGGTCACCCGCAGCGGTCCGGTGGGCTACCTCCCTCAGGACCCGCGCACCGGCGACCTCGACGTGCTGGCCCGCGACCGCGTGCTGTCGGCGCGCGGGCTGGACGAGGTGCTGCGCAACCTCGAGAAGCTGCAGGTGCAGCTCACCGAGCGCCCGGACGACGCCGACCTGCTGCGCCGGTACGGCAACCTCGAGGACCGCTTCACCATGCTCGGCGGCTACAGCGCCGAGGCGGAGGCGGCCCGCATCTGCTCGAGCCTCGGCCTGCCGGACCGCGCTCTCGAGCAGCGCATCGGGACGCTGTCCGGTGGGCAGCGCCGGCGCATCGAGCTGGCCCGGATCCTGTTCTCCGACGCCACGACGCTGCTGCTGGACGAGCCGACCAACCACCTCGACGCCGACTCCATCGCCTGGCTGCGCGACTACCTCAAGCGGCACAGCGGGGGCCTGGTCGTCATCAGCCACGACGTCGAGCTGCTCGACGCCGTGGTGAACAAGGTGTTCCACCTCGACGCGAACCGCGCGGAGATCGACCAGTACAACGTCGGCTGGAAGACGTACCTCAAGCAGCGCGAGACCGATGAGAAGCGGCGCAAGCGCGAGCGGGCCAACGCCGAGCGCACCGCCGGCGCGCTGATGCAGCAGGCCGACAAGATGCGCGCCAAGGCGACCAAGGCCAAGGCGGCGCAGAGCATGGCCAAGCGCGCCGAGAAGATGCTCGCCGGCGTCGAGGGCACCCGCGCCCAGGACCGCGTTGCCAAGCTCCGCTTCCCCGAGCCCGCGCCCTGCGGCAAGACCCCGCTCACCGCGCGGGGTCTGAGCAAGTCCTACGGCTCGCTCGAGGTGTTCAGCGACGTCGACCTCGCAATCGACCGCGGCGCGAGGGTGGTGGTGCTGGGGCTCAACGGGGCCGGGAAGACGACCCTGCTGCGCGTGCTGTCCGGTACGGAGCAGCCCGACACCGGCGAGGTCGTGCCCGGCCACGGGCTGCGGCTGGGCTACTACGCCCAGGAGCACGACACCCTCGACACCGACCGCACCGTGCTCGAGAACATGCGGACGTCGAGCCCCGACCTGCCGGAACCCGAGGCACGCCGGGTGCTCGGGTCGTTCCTGTTCAGCGGCGACGTCGTGCACCAGCGCGCTGGCACGCTGTCCGGCGGCGAGAAGACCCGCCTCGCACTGGCCACCCTGGTCGTCAGCGGTGCCAACGTCCTGCTGCTCGACGAGCCGACGAACAACCTCGACCCGGCGAGCCGGGAGGAGGTGCTGGGAGCGCTCGCGACGTACAAGGGGGCGGTCGTGCTCGTCACCCATGACGAGGGCGCGGTGACCGCGCTCTCCCCCGACAAGGTGCTGCTGCTCCCCGACGGCGTCGAGGACACCTGGTCCGACGACTTTGCGGACCTCGTGGCCCTGGCGTGACGCCGGGCGGGCTGCTCGCCGGCAAGCGGCTGCTCGCCACCGGCGTGCTCACCGAGGCGTCGCTCGCCAGCGCGGTCGTGCGGCTCGCCGTCGAGCAGGGCGCCGACGTCCTGCTCGCCAGTCCGCTGTGCCGCGCGCACCGCGTGACCGCGCGCATCGCGCCGCGGCTCGGGGTCGCCCGCGAGGTGCTCGAGCTCGACGTGACGCTGCCCGACGACCTCGCCGGTCTGGCCGGCGCCGTGCGCGAGGCGGGCTGGGAACGGGTGGACGGCGTCCTGCACGCTGTGGCGTACCTGCCGGAGGCGCCGGGCGGGTTCGCCGCGACGCCGTGGGCGGCGGTGGGCGAGACGTTCCAGACCGCGGCGTGGTCGCTCGCCGCCGTCGTGTCCGCGGCCCGGCCGCTGCTCGGCCGTGGGGCGGCCGTCGTCGGCCTGGAGATCGACCCGTCGCGCGTCCTGCCCGGGCAGGGCTGGCTCGCGGTGGCGCGCGGAGCGCTCGAGGCCACCGCCCGCGCGCTCGCCGTCGAGCTCGGCCCGGCCGGCGTACGGGTCAACCTCGTCGCCGCCGGCCCGCACCGCACGCTGCTGTCGCGCGCGCTGCCCGGGCACGAGGAGCTCGCCACGAGGTGGAGCGAGCGGGCGCCGCTCGGCTGGGACCCCGCCGACCGCACCGCGGTGGCCCGCGCGGCCGTCGCGCTGTTGTCGGACTGGTTCCCCGCGACCACCGGTGAGGTCGTGCACGCCGACGGCGGTGCGCACGCGGTCGGGTGACCGGGGCTCAGGCGCCCCGGTAGGTCCCGACCGACCAGAGGTTGCCGTCGGCGTCGCGCACCCCGAACTCGTGCGAGCCGTAGTCGGTGTCGCCGAGCTCCTGCAGCAGCTCGACGCCCGGCAGCGCCCGCACCCGCTCGTACGCCGCGTCCACCGTCGCGGGTCGCCGGCGACGACGTACACGCCCTGCGGACCGAGCGCGCCCCAGGCGCCCGGTTTGCCGCGCGTGCCGTACATGACGCCACCGCCGTCGGGCCAGCGCGCCTCGGCGTGCTGCACGGTGCCGGCGTCGTCGCGGTACTCCGCGGTGACGACGCCGAGCCCCTCGGTGAGGAACCGGACCCCGGCCGCGACGTCGACGAAGCCGACGCTGGGCCAGACGGTGGGGACGGGAGGCGCCGACAGGCTCGGTGCAGTCATGCGCCCGAGTGTCGCCGCTCTCCGCCGGCGACGAGCGG
>JALYNK010000219.1 GCA_030773235.1 Actinomycetota bacterium
CGGCCGGTCGCCGGCGGCCTCGCGCTACAGCGCGGTGAGGATCTCGGTGCCGGCGTCGGTGACGAGCAGGGTGTGCTCGAACTGAGCGCTGCGCGAGCGGTCGCGCGTCACGGCGGTCCAGCCGTCGTCCCAGAGATCGTGCCGGTGGTCGCCGATCGTAATCATCGGCTCGACGGTGAACGTCATCCCGGGCACCAGCGGCATCCGCGCCGAGGGGTTGTCGTAGTGGTAGACCTGCGGCTCGCAGTGGAACGACCGGCCGATGCCGTGGCCGACGAACGCGCGCACGACGCCGTAGCCCTGCCCCTCGGCGTGCGACTGGATGGCCCGGCCGATGTCGCGCACGGTCCCGCCGGGGCGCACGGCGGCGATGCCGCGGTCCAGGCACTCCCGGGTCACCTGCACCAGTCGCCGGGACGGCTCGTCGACGTCGCCGACGCAGAACGTCGCGTTCGTGTCGCCGTGCACGCCGTCGAGGTAGATCGTGACGTCGCAGTTCACGATGTCGCCGTCGCGCAGGACGGTGGAGTCCGGGATCCCGTGGCAGATGACCTCGTTGACGCTGGTGCACAGCGACTTCGGGAAGCCGTTGTAGCCGAGCGGCGAGGGGTAGCCGCCCCGGGCGATGCACGCCTCGTGGGCGACCTCGTCGAGCGAGTCGGTGGTGACCCCGGCCCGTACCGCGGCGCCGACCTCGGCGAGCACCTCGGCGGCGGCCCGCCCGGCGCGCCGCATGAGCGCGACCTCGTCCGGCGTTCTCGGCCGACCGTTCTCCCGCAGCCGAGGGCGGCCGCGCGGGTCGAGGGCGTAGTCGGGGCGGGGGATCGACGCGGGCACGCGGCGGCGGGGCGACAGCCGCCCCGGCCGGACGTGGTGCGCGGCGGGCTCGGGTGCGGCGCGCCGCGCCTGTTCGGCGGCGCGCTCCGGGTCGAGGTCCGCGAGCCGGTGGCACCGCTTGTAGCGGCGCCCGCTGCCGCACCAGCAGGGGTCGTTGGCGGACAGGGCAGGTGCGGTCACCCGGACAAGGCTACGAGCGCGCCGCCCGGCCCGCCGCGCTCAGACGCGCCTCGCGGTGGCCGCGACGGCGAGGTCGCGCAGCACGTCGCGGGCCTCGTCCTGCACGGGAGCGACGTCCAGTGCGGCGGACGCGCGGTCGGTGAGCTCGGCGATGAGCTGCTCGGTGCGGGCGAGCGCGCCGGTCTCGTGGAGCACCTCCCGCAGCGCGGCGACGCCGCTCCCGTCCAGGTGCGGGTCGCCGAGGTGGCGCCGCACCACCGCCGCCTGCGTCTCGGTCGCCCGCTCCAGCGCCATCGCGACGAGGGCGGTGCGCTTGCCCTCCCGCAGGTCGTCGCCCGCGGGCTTGCCGGTCTCGTGCGGGTCGCCGTACACCCCGAGCACGTCGTCGCGCAGCTGGAACGCCTCGCCGAGCGGCAGCCCGTACGCGCTGTAGCCGTCGAGCACGTCCTGCCCGGCGCCGGCGAGCGCGGCGCCGAGGTGCAGCGGCCGCTCGATCGTGTACTTGGCGCTCTTGTAGCGCGCGACCCGCAGCGCCCGCTCCACCGAGCCCCCGCCGCGGGCCTGCTCCAGCAGGTCGAGGTACTGCCCGCCCATCAGCTCGGTGCGCATCTCGGAGAACACCCGGTCACCGCGCGCAAGGACCTCGGCCGGCAGCCCGCTGGTGGCGAGCATCTCGTCGGACCAGGCGAGCGCGAGGTCGCCGAGCAGGATCGCGGCGCCGGCGCCGAACGACTCCGGGTCGCCGTGCCACTGCTCACCGCGGTGCAGCGCCGCGAAGCGCCGGTGAGCGGCCGGCGCGCCGCGCCGGGTGTCGCTGCCGTCCATGACGTCGTCGTGGACGATCGCGCACGCCTGGAACAGCTCCAGCGCCGCCGCGGCCCGGACCACCTCGTCGCCGTGCGCGCCGCCCGCGCCGCGGTAGCCCCAGTAGCAGAAGGCGGGCCGCAGGCGCTTGCCGCCGGAGAGCAGCGCCGTGAGGGTCTCGCCGAGCGGAGCAAGGTCGTCGCCGACCCGCTCGAGCACCGGCAGCTGCGCGGCGAGGAACGCGTCGAGGCTCTTCTGCACGCGCGCGCGCAGGTCGCAGCGGTCGAGGGGCCCCGGGCTCACGGCGGGCACGCTAGCGAGGCTCGCACGGCCCCTCGCGCTGCGGAGCCGGCCTGCCCGCTGCGCCGTAGCCTCGTCCGCATGGCCGTCCGCTCGATCCGCCCTCGGCTGAGCTCGGGCGAGCGGCTGTTCTCGTTCGAGTTCTTCCCGCCGAAGACCGACGAGGGCGAGCGCCAGCTCTGGCAGGCGATCCGTGAGCTCGAGCCTCTGCAGCCGGACTTCGTGTCCGTGACGTACGGCGCGGGCGGGTCGACCCGCGACCGCACCGTCGGCATGACGGAGCGGATCGCCACCGAGACCACGCTGACGCCGCTCGCGCACCTCACCGCCGTCGACCACTCGGTCGACGAGCTGCGCCGCATCGTCGGGCAGTACGCCGACGCCGGGGTGCGCAACGTCCTGGCGCTGCGGGGCGACCCGCCGGGCGATCCGCAGGCCGAGTGGCAGCGGCACCCCGAGGGCCTCGCGTACGCCGAGGAGCTCGTGCGCCTCGTCAAGGCGACAGGCGACTTCTGCGTCGGCGTCGCGGCGTTCCCGGAGAAGCACCCGCGCTCGGCCGACCTCGACACCGACGTGCAGTTCTTCGTGCAGAAGTGCCGGGCGGGCGCGGAGTTCGCCATCACCCAGATGTTCTTCGGCGCGGAGGACTACCTGCGGCTGCGCGACCGGGTGGCCGCGACCGGCTACGACGTGCCGATCCTGCCGGGGATCATGCCGGTGACCAACGTGCGCCAGATCGAGCGCTTCGCGGTGCTGTCGGGCGCCGCGTTCCCGGCCGCGCTCGCCGAGCGGCTGCACGCGGTCGAGGACGACCCCGACGCCGTGCGCCGCATCGGCGTCGAGGTGGCCACCGCGCTCTGCGACCGGCTGCTCGCCGAGGGCGCGCCCGGGCTGCACTTCATCACGCTCAACCGGTCGACGGCGACCCGCGAGGTGTGGGCCGGCCTCGGCCTCACCGCCGGAGCGGGGCCGCGGTGAGGCTGCGCTCACGGGTGCGGACGTCGGCCGCGCCGGAGCACGTCTGGGCGGTGCTCGGCGACCCCCGGCGCTGGCCGGAGTTCGACCTCACGCTGACCCGGGTGCACGGCAGCCCCGGCCACGTCGCGACCGGACAGCGCCTGCTCGGGGTCGGGCGCGCGTGGGGGGTCCGCGTCCCGCTCGACGTCGTGGAGGCGGTGCCCGAGCGGCGCCTCGTGCTGCGCGTCTCGCCGGCTCCCGGCGTCGCGCAGGAGGTGACGACCGAGATCGTTCCCCGCGGCCAGGGCTGCGAGGTCATCGCGTCCGCGGTCGTCGAGGGCCTGTTCGCCCGCATGGCGGTCGTGCCGTTCTGGGTGACGATCGGGATCACCACGCGGCTGCTCGTCGTGCGCGCCGAGCGGCTGGCCGCCGCGGCGCAGAAGGCGTCGGGCGCGGCGTGAGGGCTCCTGCGGCGTGACCCGCGCGCAGGCGTACCTGCTCGTGCTCCTCGCGCTGGGCGCGGCGCTGGTCGTCCTCGCTCTGGCGACCGCGCGGCGGCCGGCGCACGAGGTGCCGGACCGGCTGGCGTACTTCGACCGCTGGCAGGTGCTGCACGGCGGCTACGACCCGCGGACGGGCAACCCGTTCCTGCGCGGCTGGCTGTCGA
>JALYNK010000220.1 GCA_030773235.1 Actinomycetota bacterium
GCGTGCTCCACCGCCGCCGCGACGCCGCCGCCGACGTCGCCGAGCACGACCGTGCGGGCGCCTCTCGGCACGTCGGCCGCGGCGAGGTGCCGCGCGCCTCCGACGACCAGCGTCGCGGCGGCGAGCCGCGCCCGGGCGGGGTCGCGCAGGGGCGCGCCGTCCCACCCGACGACCGCGATCACAGGACCCACGCCGGCTCGGTGGCGGCGACCACGCGCGCGCCCGCCGGGTCGACGAGCGCCACCCGGGCGGGCAGCCCGCTGAAGCGCGTGAGCACGTCCGCGACCCGGGCGCATAGCGCGTCGCCGCAGGGGCGCAGCACGCCGGCGGCCTCCCAGATCTCGTACGCGTGCCGCGCGGTGTTGGCAGCGGCGACCTGCTCGCGCAGCGGCTCGGGCGAGATCGCGGCGAGCACGGACAGGTCGACCCGGCTCTTCGTCCAGTGCGTCATGAGGACGCCGCTCGCGAGCTTGGTGAGCTTGCCGGCCATCCCGACGAAGACGACCTCCCGCAGCCCGCGGTCGGCCGCCTGGCGCAGCGCGGCGCCGGTGAAGTCGCCCACCTCGACGAAGCAGGTGTCGGGGAGATCGGGGAGCAGGCGCATCGCTGCCTTCTCCGTACGGCCGCCGGTGGCCAGCACGAGCACGGGCAGCCCCTGTGCGGCCATCACGTCGACGGCCTGCACGACCGAAGCGCGCCACGAGGCGGTGGAGAACGGCCGGACGACGCCCGTGGTGCCGAGGATGGAGATGCCGCCGAGGATCCCGAGCCGGGCGTTCGTGGTCTTGCGCGCGCGCTGCTCGCCGTCGGGCACCGAGATCACCACGCGCAGGCCGCGGGCGGCGAGGTCGACCGCGTCGCCGACGTTGTGCGCGATCATGGCGCGGGGCACCGGGTTGATCGCCGGCCCGCCGACCTCGAGCCCCAGCCCCGGTTTCGTCACGGTGCCGACGCCGGTCCCGCCCTCCAGGCGCAGGCCGGGCTCGGCCAGCCAGGAGACGGTGGCGGTGAGGTGCGCGCCGTGGGTGACGTCGGGGTCGTCGCCGGCGTCCTTGACGACCACGGCCTCCGCGCGGTCGGCGGCGACGTCGCAGCGCTCGACCTCGAAGCCGACGCGGCGGGCGTCCGGGAGCACGACGTCGACCCGCGTCTGCACGACCTGGGTGGACAGCGCGGTGGCCGCCGCCTTGGCCGCCGCCGCGCTGCACGTGCCGGTCGTCCAGCCGCTGCGCAGCGGGCCGGTGCGCACCTTGGCGGTGCGGGGCAGGTCGGGCTCGCGCAGCTCGGGGGGCTCGCTCATCTCGCCCGCAGCGCCCGGTCGCGGGCGCGCAGCTCGGCGCGGCGCTCCGGCGACTCGACCCGCCGGTGCTCGTGGAAGTGCCCGGGGTCGTACAGGTGGGACCGGGTGCCGCCCGCCGCGAGCGCGGGCCCGACGAGGACGAGCGTGTGCTTGTAGAGCCGGTGCGCGCGCACGGTCTCGGCGAGGTCGCCGA
Organism: Actinomycetota bacterium; assembly: GCA_030773235.1. Taxonomy (GTDB): domain Bacteria; phylum Actinomycetota; class Actinomycetes; order Mycobacteriales; family SCTD01; genus JALYNK01. The sequence continues at coordinate 1,494 of JALYNK010000220.1, forward strand.
GCCGGCAGCGCACGACCAGCTCGTCCGGCCAGGTCGCCGCGTACGCGACGACGCACGGGGTGTCGTCGTCGTACGCGCCGCCGGCGAGCAGCTCGTCCTGCAGCGTCCGCGCCCGAGCGGCGGACAGGAACACCGCCATCGTGGTGCCGTGCGCGGCGAACCCGCGCACCGTCTCCCCCGGCGGCATGGGCGTCTTGCCGCCCTCCAGCCGGGTGAGCACGACCGACTGGGCGACCTCGGGCACGGTGAGCTCGCGCTGCACGAGCGCGGCGACCGCGGTGAAGCTGCTGACGCCGGGCACGACCTCGGTCTCGAGGCCGAGGCGGGCGCAGAGCTCCTGCTGCTCCTGCACGGCGCCCCACAGCGCCGGGTCGCCGGAGTGGATGCGGGCGACCCGCAGGCCGTCGCGCGCGGCGCGCTCGTACAGCGGCTGAATGCCCTCGACCGAGTGCTCCGCGCTGTTGACGACCTCGGCGCCGGGCCGGGCGTGGCGCAGGACGTCCTCGCTGACCAGCGACGCCGCCCAGATCACGACGTCGGCGGCCGCGATCCGGTCCACCGCGCGGAGGGTGAGGAGGTCGGCGGCGCCGGGACCGGCGCCGACGAAGCTCACGAGCCCGGTCACAGCTTGCTGCCCCGCCCTCGGCGGCCCCGGGCAGGCACGAGCACGGTCGACAGGTACGGCACCTCGCCGCGGCCGGCGAGCGCGGCCGCCGGCGCGACCTCCTCGCCCGGCAGGCCGAGGGCGGCGCCGTACACCGCGTCGTCGAGCCGGCCCGCGGCCCGCAGCACGTCGAGCACCTGCGGGAGGTGCCGGCCGCCCTTGTACGCGACGACGCTGTCGAACTCGGCGAGCGCCCGCTCCAGCGCCGGAACCCCCGCGGTGAGCGGCAGCAGCGCGAGCGACTCGGTGCCCTCGCAGAGCACCGTGCCGCTGCGGGCGGCGAGGTCCTGCATCGCGGTGATGCCGGGGACGGTCTCGACGACCACCTCCGGGAGCCGCTCGCGCACCGCGTCGGCGAGGTAGGTGAAGGTGCTGTAGACGTTCGGGTCGCCGATCGTGGCGAAGGCGACCGTGCCCGCGCCGGCGCGCAGCTCCTGCGCGACGCGGTCGGCGGCGGCGTCCCACGCGGCGCGCCGGGTGTCGGTGGCGCCGCCGCGGTCGTCGAGCGCGAACACCAGCCGCAGCGGCTCGCGGTCGGTGTGCGTGCGCACGGTCGCCTCGGCCCGGCCGGTGTCGGCGGGGTCCATGACCGGCACGACGACGACGTCGGCCTCCCGCAGCACCCGGACGCCCTTGACGGTGACCAGCTCGGGGTCGCCGGGCCCGACCCCGACGCCTACGAGACGCACGACAGCGCTCCCTCGGCGGTGCGGGCGGCGGTGCGGGCGTCGGTGCGGGCGGCGGCGACGAAGCGGTCGGCGAGCCCGTCGACGCCGGCCCAGTGCAGGTGCAGGTACGAGGCGTGGACGCCGTCCTGCACGAACCCCTCCGGCCCGTCCGGCAGCAGCCACGCGGGCGCGGCGCCGGCGCGCGGCTCGACGACCGTGCGGTGGTGCTCGTGTCCGGTGACCGGCGCGTCACCGACCCAGCTCGCGCTGAGCGGCTGCGCGTCGCGGTAGCCGAGGGCGAGGCGCGGGGTCATCCGACCGCGGGCCGGCAGCACGCCGCACATCGACCGGCCGTCGAGCTCCTCGCACAGGTAGAGCAGCCCGGCGCACTCCGCGGCGACCGGCGCGCCGGACCGGGCGAGCGCGGCGACGTCGGCGCGCAGCGACGCGTTCGCGCTCAGCGCGTCGGCGTGCACCTCGGGGAACCCGCCGCCGACCACCAGCCCGGCCGTCCCGGGCGGCAGGGACGCGTCGCGCAGCGGGTCGACGACGACGACCTCCGCGCCGGCCACGGTGAGGAGCTCGGCGGTCTCGGCGTACGAGAACGTGAACGCGGGGCCGCCGAACACCGCCACCACCGGCCGTGGCTCGCCGCCCGCGCCGGCGCCTGCGCCGATCACGGAGTCGTGGCACGCCCGTCCCGGCGTGACGCGTGCTCCACCTGCATGATCGGCGCCAGAGGGGGCGGGGACGGGGCCGGCGGTGCGGGCGAGGGCGAGCAGGGCGTCGAGGTCGCAGGCTTCCGCGACCGCGCGGCCGAGCCGCTCGACGACCCCGACCGCCTCGGGCGCGCGCTCGGCGGCGGGCACCAGTCCCAGGTGCCGGCTGGGCACCGC
>JALYNK010000221.1 GCA_030773235.1 Actinomycetota bacterium
TCGACGCCGTCCGCGGCCGTGGGCACGGCCGGGAACGGGTCGGCCAGCGCTCGGGAGCGGCGGCCGGCGCGGCGAGCAGGGTCTTGCTCGGCACGCAGCCGATGTTCAGACAGGTGCCGCCGAGCCGCCCGTGCTCCACGAGCACCACGGACCTGCCGCGGGAGCGGGCCTCGATCCCGGCCGCCATCGCCGCTCCGCCGGTGCCGATCACCACCAGGTCGAACTCGTCCGTCCGCTGCTCCGTGTCCACGCGCGGACCGTAGGGGTTTCAGTGCAGGGGAAGGTCAAGTCGTACGCTCGGGCGGATGCGCATCGGGGAGCTCGCGGCTCGCAGCGGTCTCACCGCCAAGACGATCAGGTTCTACGAGCAGGCGGGGGTGCTGCCCGAGCCGGCGCGACAGCCCTCCGGCTACCGCAGCTACGACGACACGGCGCTGGACCGCCTGCGGTTCGTGAGGGCCGCGCAGGCCGCCGGGCTGACGCTCGCGCGGAGGTCCGCCGGGTGATCGACGTCCGCGAGGACGCCGGACCGCCGTGCCGGCACGTCACCGACCTGCTCTCCGCCCACGCCGTCGACCTCGACCGGCGCATCGCCGAGCTCACCGCGCTGCGGGACGAGGTTCACCGGCTGCTCGAGCGGGCGCCGGGGCTCGACGCGGGCGCCTGCGGCGCGGAAGCGGTCTGCCACGTCATCCCGAGGGGCGCGGGGGAGCGGTCCCTCAGGCGGTGACCAGCAGACCGGTCGCGTACATGACCAGTACGCCGGCCGCAACCCCGCCGAGCGCCAGCGGGTCCAGTCCGCGGTCGGCCTGGGCCCGCAGCCGCGGCGCGATCTGGACGATCACCTGCACGATCGCGCCCACGCCGACGCCGAGCAGGAAGGCCGACAGCTCGCCGTGCGAGGCCGACGCGCCGAGCAGCGCGCCGAGGACCGCCGGCGCACCGGCGACCAGCCCCAGACCGACGAGCCGCGGCACCGACGGCGGCCGCGCCGTCAGCGGGGCCACCACCGCGAGACCCTCCGTGGTGTTGTGCAGCGCGAACCCGACCACCAGCGACGTCCCCAGAGCCAGCTCGCCCACGGCGTACGCGGAGCCGATGGCGAGTCCCTCGCCGAGGTTGTGCAGGCCGATCCCGATCGCGATGAGCAGGGCGAGCCGCAGCCCGCCCCCGCCCCCACCTCCGGCGGCGTCCTCGGTCGACCGCTGCCTGCTGCGCAGCCACCGGTCGACCCCGGTGAGCAGCAGGAACGCCAGCGCCGCGCCCAGCACCACCAGCACGGCCCCGCCGAAGGCACCGCCGGCGCGCTCGGCGAGCTCGAAGCCCTCCGCGGCACCGTCGACGGCGAGGAACGCCAGCAGCCCGACGGTGCCGGCCAGCAGGACCCGCACGACGGTGCGGCCGGTGCGGCGCAGCAGCGGCAGGAACATCATCCCGAGCAGCACCGGGACGATCCCCACGTACGTGCCGAGCAGGGCCATGAGCCCGAGGCCGGGCCCGGCGCTCGGCGTGGCGACCGCCGCGGGGATCTCGTGCTCGATCACGGCCCCGGTCGAGGTGACCAGCGACACCAGGTAGGGCTGGCCGTCCTGCCACGGGTAGCTGAGACGGAGCGTGTCGGTCCGGAGCCGTCCGACGGGCTCCTCGGCACCGGTCGCGTCGACGTAGGCGTCGTTGACGAAGACCTGCGCGACCTGCACCGGGTCCGGCGCGGGGTTGCGCACGGTGAGCTCGACGACGCCGGGCCGGAGCACGGTGCGCTCGACCGCGAGCTCCTCGACGGGCGGGCCGGTGCGCTCGGGCAGGCTCGGACCGGCGATGCGGGCGAGCCCGGCGAGAGCACCGCCGAGCAGGAGCACGGCGGCCAGCGCGAGCAGCCAGGTGGGGAGGCGTTCCCGGGTCGGCGCGGTCACGGGTCGACCACCTCGATCATGCCCATCCAGCCCAGGTCCGCGAACTCCGTCTTGTGAGCGTGGAACATGAACGAGCCCGCGTACGGGAAACGCACCTCGCAGATCCCGCGCTGTCCCTGGCCGAGCACCACCGTGTCGGTGAACTCGCTCGGCTCCAGCCGCGTCCCCGTCGGGTAGTAGTCGAAGAAGTTGCCGTGCAGGTGGAAGCTGTTGATCGGGTCGTACTCGAGGATGTTGACCAGGTAGATGCGCACCAGCTCGCCACGCCGCACGCGGACGGGCTCGTTCATGTAGTGGAACGGGATGCCGTTGACGGCGTAGAGCTGGTTGCCCTCACCGTCGAACGTCGTGTTCCAGCCGTGCATCACCATGATCACCTCGTCCGCGGCGGGGCGCCCCTTGCGCGGGTCGACGATGAAGGTGCCGTACAGCCCGCGGGCGATGTGCTCGGCCAGCGGGCTGACGTGGCAGTGGTAGAGGTGCACGCCGAACGGCGCGGCGTCGAACTCGTACGTCACGCGCTGACCCGGCTCGATGACGCCCGGCCCGATGCCGGGGACGCCGTCCATCGCGGCGGGGTGGATGCCGTGGAAGTGCATGGTGTGCGGGTGCGCCGAGCCGTTGGTGAAGTGCACCCGCAGCCGGTCGCCCTCGGTGCAGCGCAGCGTGGGGCCGGGGACGCGCGAGTTGAACGTCCAGGCGGGGAACGTCACGCCCGGCGCGACCTCCAGGTCGCGGTCCGCGGTGAACACCTCCCACTCCCGCAGGACCCGGCCGTCCGGCAGCCGTGAGGTGGTGCCGTGGTCGAAGTCGCGCAGCAGCTCGGTGGGGGAGAAGCCGTTGGCCGCGTGGTCGACGGTGCTGCCCCGGCGGAACGTGGCGCCGGCGGCCCCGCCGCCGTGCTGCCCGTGCTGACCGTGGGCCGCCGGCCGGTCGGCGGCCGACGGCTCGTGCCCCCCGGCCTGCGCCTCGCGCAGCGCGGAGCCGGCCAGCACCAGCCCGGCCGAGCCGGCGAGCGCCCCGCGCAGCACGTGGCGCCGGGACGGCCCCGTCGTCGTCATGCCTGCACCCGGCCGTGCACCGCGGCGACCAACCCGCTGCCGAGCGCGTGCCTGCACCCGTTGATCTCCACCCACAGCGGCCCGCCGAACGGCCCCCACTCCCGCACCAGCAGCACGGCACCGGGGCGGACACCGATCGACGCCAGGTGTCGCAGCACCTCGCTGTCGCGGTCGCTGACCCGCTCGACGTCGAACCGGGAGCCGGCGGGCGCGACCGCCAGCGGAGTGGCCCAGTCCTCGACGTGCTCGCCGCGGGCCGGAGGGATCGGGTCGCCGTGCGGATCCCGCGACGGATGACCCAGGAGCGCGTCGATCCGCTCCTCCAGCCGCGGGCTCAGCGCGTGCTCCAGCACCTCGGCCTCGGCGTGCACCTCGTCCCAGGGCACCTGCAGGACCTGGACGAGGAACACCTCGAGCAGCCGGTGCCGCCGCACCACGCCGAGGGCGTGGCGGGTGCCGTGCTCGGTCAGCTCGACCCGGTGGTCCCCGGTGCGCCGGACCAGCCCGCCCGCCTCCAGGCGCTTGAGCATGGCCGACACCGTCGGCGCGGCGACGCCGAGCTCGGCGGCCAGGCCGGACGTGGTGACGTGGGCGCTGCGGCCCGCTAGCCCGAATATCGTCTTCAGGTAGTCCTCGACGACCTGCGTGTGCGCGACCGCGCAGCACTCTGTGTCGGCCCGCCGCCGTTCCTTAGTACCGGTCACGCTGGCAGATTAGACGATGCTCA
>JALYNK010000222.1 GCA_030773235.1 Actinomycetota bacterium
CGACAAGAACGCGGTGGTGCCCGAGGCCGAGTTCACGTCCTACTACGGACGCCCGATCGTCAAGGCCGCGCCGTGGGAGCACGACATCCCCGCGTACCTGTTCCTGGGCGGCGTCGCGGCCGGCTCCTCGCTGCTGGCTGCCGGCGCCGATCTGACCGGCCGCACCGCGCTGCGCCGCACCGGACGCGTCGGCTCGCTGGTGGCGCTGCTGGGCAGCACGTTCGCCCTCATCCACGACCTCGGCAGGCCCGAGCGGTTCCACCACATGCTCCGGGTCGCCAAGCCCACGTCACCGATGTCGGTCGGCACCTGGATCCTGTCGGCGTACGGCCCCTTCGCCGGTCTCGCCGCGGCCAGCGAGATGCGCGGTCTGCTGCCCCGTCGGCTGCGCGACGGCCTGGTCGGGACGCTGCTCGGCGCCTCCGGTCGCCCGGCGGGCCTCGTCGCCGCACTCGTGGCTCCGGGCGTCGCCTCGTACACCGCCGTTCTCCTCACCAACACGTCGACGCCGACCTGGCACGACGCGCACGAGGAGCTGCCGTTCGTCTTCGTCGGCAGCGCCTGCGCCGCGAGCGCCGGCCTCGGCATGATCGGCTCGCCGGTGGCGCAGGCGGCGCCCGCCCGTAGGCTGGCGGTGGCCGGCGCGCTGCTCGAGCTGTTCGTGGAGCAGAAGATGGAGCGCGGCATGGGCCTCACCGCCGAGCCGCTGCACCACGGGCACGCGGGTGCGCTCATGCGTGCGAGCAAGGTCCTGACAATCACGGGCACACTGGGCACACTGGTGCTCGGCGGGCGCAGCCGCACGGCGTCCGTGCTGTCGGGTGCCGCGCTGCTGGCGGGGTCGGCGTGCCTGCGCTTCGGCGTGTTCGAGGCAGGTCAAGATTCTGCGCGCGACCCGAAGTACACGGTCGTCCCGCAGCGTGAGCGGGTCGCGAGGCAAGGCCGGACCCGATACCCCGACGGGCAGTCGCCCGCCGGCAGCTCCGAGGAGAGGTAGAGCGATGTCGGTGGTCTCGTTCCTGGACCGGGAGCGGTCGATCGCTCCCTCCGGGTACAGCAGGTGGCTGGTCCCCCCGGCCGCCCTGGCGATCCACCTGTCGATCGGCCAGGTGTACGCCCTGAGCGTCTTCAAGACGCCCCTGGTCCAGCACTTCGGCACGACCCCGACCGCGATCGCGCTGGTCTTCTCCATCGCCATCGTCATGCTCGGCCTGTCCGCCGCCTTCGGCGGGACCTGGATGGAGCGCAACGGCCCCCGCAAGGCCATGGCGCTGTCGGCGACCTGCTTCGTCGTCGGTCTGCTGGTCGGCGGCCTCGGCATCCAGACCAAGCAGCTGTGGCTGCTCTACCTGGGCTACGGCGTCATCGGCGGCATCGGCCTCGGCATGGGCTACATCTCGCCCGTGTCGACGCTGATCAAGTGGTTCCCCGACCGACCGGGCCTCGCCACCGGCCTCGCCATCATGGGCTTCGGCGGTGGCGCGTTCATCGCCTCGAACCTGTCCAACGAGCTGCTGCAGGCCTTCACGTCGCGACCGGCCGGCCAGGTGCCGTCCGACGCGGTGGCGCCGGCCTTCTTCACCCTGGCGCTCATCTACGCGCTGTTCATGACCTTCGGCGTGCTCACCGTGCGCATCCCGCCGCCGGGCTGGAAGCCGGCGGGCTACACGCCGAAGGCCTCGACCAACAAGCTGATGACGACCGCCAACGTCGCGGCGAGCGAGGCGATCAAGACCCGCCAGTTCTGGTGCCTGTGGGTCGTGCTGTTCTGCAACGTCACGGCCGGCATCGGCATCCTGGAGCAGGCCGCTCCGATGATTCGCGACTTCTTCCCCGGCGGCGTCACCGCAGCCGCGGCGGCGGGCTTCGTCGGCCTGCTGTCGCTGTTCAACATGAGCGGCCGCATCATCTGGTCGTCGACCTCCGACGTCATCGGCCGCAAGCCCACGTACATGCTGTACCTGGGCGTCGGCGCGGTCGCGTTCTTCTTCCTCGCCACCGCTGGCAACACCGCCGTGTTCGTCTTCGTGGGGCTGTCCGCCGTGATCCTGTCCTTCTACGGCGGCGGGTTCGCGACCATCCCGGCGTACCTCAAGGACCTGTTCGGCACCTACCAGGTCGGCGCGATCCACGGCCGCCTGCTCACCGCGTGGTCCGCGGCCGGCGTCGCCGGGCCGCTCATCGTCAACCTGATCACCGGCAGCCAGCGCACCGCCGGCGCGACGGGAGCGGCGGCGTACCGCCCGTCGCTGCTCGTCATGGTCGGGCTGCTGGTGGTCGGCTTCGTCGCCAACCTGCTCGTCACCCCGGTGAGCGAGAAGCACCACTACCGGGGCGAGGTCCCCGGTGGCAGCCCCGTTCGTCCGCAGCCGGCAGGAGCCCAGCAGTGAGCCACGCCTTTGACACCTCACCCAGCGGCACGGGCGGCTCGGACCAGATGAGCGGGCTCAAGGCCCGCCTGGTCGGCGCCTGGCTGTTCGTCGGCATCCCGCTGACGTACGGCATCGTGCAGACCGTGCGTCGTGCGGCGGCGCTGTTCACCGGCTGACCTCCCGCACCTGACGACAGCGGCCGCGTCCCCTCGGGGCGCGGCCGCTGTCGTGCGCACGGGGTCTGGCCGCGGGCGGCCAGCGACCGCTACTGGACGACGACCGTCGCCGCCTGCCGGGCGACGACCTCGCCGACGACCGGCGCGCCCGGCACCTCGCCGACCACGAGCAGCCCGCCGCTGGTCTGCGCGTCGGCGAGCAGCAGCAGCTCGTCCTCCCCGACGGAACTCGCCAGGTGCGGCCGGACCCAGTCGAGGTTGCGGCGCGTGCCGCCGCTGACGAAGCCCTCGGCGAGTGACTGCCGGGCGCCGTCGAGGTAGGGCACCGCGGCAGCGTCGACGACGGCGGTCACGCCGCTGGCGCGCGCCATCTTGTAGAGGTGGCCGAGCAGCCCGAAGCCGGTCACGTCGGTCGCCGCCCGCGCGCCACCGGCCACGGCGGCCTGCGCCGCGTCCCGGTTGAGCGCCGCCATGCTCTCCACCGCGTGCGGAAAGACCTCACCGGTCGCCTTGTGCCGGTTGTTGAGCACCCCGACGCCGAGCGGCTTGGTGAGCGACAGCGGGAGCCCGGCGCGGGCGGCGTCGTTGCGCAGCAGCCGCTGCGGGTCGACGACGCCGGTCACCGCCATGCCGTACTTCGGCTCCGGATCGTCGATGCTGTGCCCGCCCGCCAGGTGGCACGCGGCCTGCCGGGCGACGTCCGCCCCGCCGCGCAGCACCTCGGCGAGCAGCTCGGTGGGCAGGACGGAACGCGGCCAGCCGACGAGGTTGACCGCGACGACCGGGCGGCCGCCCATCGCATAGACGTCGGACAGCGCGTTGGCGGCGGCGATGCGCCCCCAGTCGTACGCGCTGTCGACGACGGGCGTGAAGAAGTCGGCGGTCGCGACGATCGCCGTGCGCTCCTCGATCTGCACGACGGCGGCGTCGTCCCCGTCGTCGAGCCCCACCAGCAGGTCGGGCGAGGCGGGCCCGGCGAGGCCGCGCACGACGTCCTCGAGCTCACCAGGCGGGATCTTGCACGCGCACCCGCCGCCGCTGGCGTACTGCGTGAGCCGGAGCGCGGGAGTGGTGAGCGGAGGAGCCGTCATGTCCGGAACGCTAACGGCGCGGTGGCGCCTCCGCCGCCCCCTGC
>JALYNK010000223.1 GCA_030773235.1 Actinomycetota bacterium
GAGCAGCCGCTCGAACAGCCGCATGCCGCGCCCCTGCCCGCGCGCCACGACGTCCCCCCGTCAGCCACCGATCGCGTCCAGCGCCCGCGCCACCGGCTCCGGAGGCGGGACCGGTCGACGGGTCGCCCGGTCCACGTACACGTGCACGAACCTCCCGACGGCGGCCGGTGATTCCCCCTGCTCGGGGAACAGCGCCAGGCGGTACGCCACGCTGCTGGTCCCCCGCGCCTCGACCCGCAGCCCCGCGATCACCGTCCCGGGGAAGTGCAGCTCCTCGTAGTAGCGGCACGACGTCTCGACCACGAGTCCGCTCGCCGGCAGCGTCCGCACGTCGGTGCCGCTCGCCGCCATCAGCCAGCCGTTCACCGCCGTGTCGAACATCGCGTAGTGCACGACGTTGTTGACGTGGCCGTACGCGTCGACGTCGGCCCACCGCGTCGGCACCGGCACCAGCACCGGGAAGTCGGACCGGCGCAGCGCGCGCGGGTCGGCCTCGGCGTCGGCGCAGCGGTCGGCGGAGGTCACCCGGGACAGCCTCCCACGGTTAGCGTGCGGGGAGCAGCGACGCCAGGAGGTCCCCGTGGAGCGCATCGTCCTCGAGCCCGACCACGAGCTGTTCCGGGAGACCGCCCGCGAGTTCGTGCAGCGCAGCGTCCTGCCCGGGTACGAGCGCTGGCGCGAGCAGCGCTCCATCGACCGCGAGACCTGGCGCGAGGCCGGCAAGCAGGGGCTGCTCGGGCTCGGCGTCGAGGAGCAGTACGGCGGCTCGGCCGCCGGCGACTACCGCTTCTCCGCCGTGCTCAGCGAGGAGCTGGCGAAGGTGAGCTTCGGCATCCACTCCAGCTTCGCGATCCACTACGACATCGTCGCGCCGTACCTCACCGAGCTCACCACCGAGGAGCAGAAGCAGCGCTGGCTGCCCCGCTTCTGCGCCGGCGACCTCGTCACCGCCATTGGGATGACCGAGCCCTCGGCGGGCTCCGACCTCGCCGCGCTCCGCACCACGGCCGTGCGCGACGGCGACGGCTGGGTGCTCAACGGCTCGAAGACGTTCATCACCAACGGCTACCTCGCCGACCTCGTGCTCGTCGCCGCCAAGACCACGCCGGACCGCGGGGCGAAGGGCATCTCCCTGTTCGCTGTAGAGGCGGGCATGCCTGGGTTCGAGCGCGGCCGCAAGCTCGACAAGGTCGGCCAGCCCGAGGCGGACACGGCCGAGCTGTTCTTCTCCGACGTGCGGCTGCCCGCCGAGAACCTCGTCGGCGAGGTCGACCGCGGGTTCGCGCACATGATGGAGCGCCTGCCCCAGGAGCGGCTGTCGGTGGCGATCGGCTCGGTCCACCACGCCGCGCAGCTGCTGCGCGAGACGCTGGCGTACGTCAAGGAGCGCAGAGCCTTCGGCACTCCGGTGGGCTCGTTCCAGGCCAACAAGCACCGCATCGCGGAGCTCGCGACCACGGTCGACGCGACGATCGCGTTCGTCGACACCTGCCTGCTGCTGCACAGCCGCGGGCGGCTCACCCCGGTCGACGCGGCCAAGGCGAAGTGGTGGGCGGCGCAGGTGCAGAACGACGTGCTCGACGCCTGCGTGCAGCTGCACGGCGGCTACGGCTACATGCGCGAGTACCGCGTCGCGCAGGCCTGGATGGACGCGCGGGTGAGCAGCATCTGGGCCGGCAGCAACGAGATCATGAAGGAGCTCGTCGGCCGCGACCTCGGACTCTGAGCCAGGGTCACCGATCAGGTCCGCGCCCCTGGACGGCGGGCCCGGGCAGGAGCACCCTGCGCACAGCGCTCTGCGCGTCGAGGAGGCTCCCGTGGTCCACGCCTGTGCCTGCTGCTCGCTCCGCTTCGTCAACCCCGCCGAGCTCGCCGACCACGTGCGCGCCGAGCACGTGCAGAACGAGCCGTTCACCGAGGGTCAGCTGTCGGTGCCCGCCTACCGGCGGCGGGTTGCCGCCGTGCCGATCGACGAGATTTTCGCGCCCCGCCGCTGAGCGGGCCCTGCGGTCAGGCTCACGCCACCTGCTCGCGCTCCAGCCGGGCCAGCGCCAGCGTGCCGGCCAGCGCGACGACGAAGCCGAACGCGGCCAGGACGCCGAGCCCGGGACGCACCCGGTCACCGAGCAGCATCCCGAGCAGGGCCGGCAGCGCCGTCTGCGGGACGACGAGCGCGGCCGTCACCACCGTCGCGGTGCCCTGCTGCAGCGCGACGCTGTAGAGCAGGTACGCCACCAGGCCGGCGAGCACCGCGACGACCGTGACCGGCTGCGTGAGCACCGTGCCGACGTCGAGCCCCGGCAGCAGGCGCCCGCACACGGCGACGAGCCCGAAGCCGGTCCCGGCCAGGAGCCCGAGCAGCACCGCCTCGGGCGTGCCGTGCAGGCGGGCGGCGAGCACCGCTCCGGCTGCGATCGCCACGACGGCAGCGAGCAGCAGTCCGACCACCGCCGTGCTGGCGCGCTGCGCCTCCCCCTCCTCCGCGGTGGGCGCGAGCAGCCCGAGGCCGAGCACGACGGCGACGAGCGCGGTCCGCCGCGGCACGGTGAGCGGCACCCCCGACACCGGCACCGACAGCAGCGCCGCGACCGCGACGCTGGACGCGATGACGGCCTGCACGAGGAACAGCGGCAGCGTGTGCAGCGCCGTGACGTGCAGCAGGAAGCCCAGCCCGTTGAGCAGCAGCGCGGCGATGAACGCACGGTCGCGGGCGAGCCGGAGAAGCAGGCGCGGGTCGACGCCCGGCACGTGCGGCGAACGGGCGCCGGCGATGGACTGCAGGACGGCGGCGGCGCCGAAGGCCACCGCGGCGCCCAGTGCGGCCACCCAGGCCAGGGCGAGCGCGCTCCCGGCGGTCAGGCGGTCTCCAGCTCCCGCGGCGGCGCGGCGGGCTCGTCGTCGTCGGCGCGCCGGCGCGCCTCGAGCCACAGGCTGAGTCCGAGGTAGTAGGCGACGTACGCGAGCGACACGCCGAGCGCGACCGGGCTCGGGTCCGGCAGCTGTGCGACCACGACGGCGTACGCCGCGACCCACACGGCGGACAGCGCGAGCGTGAGACCCCGCAGCGTGCGGGTGCGCGAGGGGTAGACGTACTGGATCGGGACGGGCACGAGCAGCGCGCAGACCACGACGAGCGCCGTCACGGTGGCCGGTCCGAGGTCCATCGCGACGGCGTAGAACGCCAGGACGTTCCAGTAGCTCGGGAAGCCCAGGAAGAAGTGGTCGTCGGTCTTGGCGTCGGTGCGGCAGAACTGGTAGCTCGACGCGACGAGCGGCAGGGCCGCGACCACGGTGCCGAGGGTGCCCTCGGGCAGGTAGCCGCCCTGCCACAGCAGCACGACCGGCGCGAAGACGTACGTCAGGTAGTCGACGATGTTGTCGAGCAGCGCGCCGTCGAAGCGGGGCAGCCGCTCCTTGACGGCGAAGCGCCGGGCGAGCATCCCGTCCGTCCCGTCGATGACGAGCGCGGCGAGCAGCAGCCACAGCGCCCGGCCGACGGCGCCCTCGATGGCGGACACCACGATGAGCAGCGCCAGCACGGTGCCGGAGGCGGTGTAGGCGTGGACCGCGGCGGCGCGCACGCCGGCCCAGGAGCTCAGCGCGCGGGGCGGCACGTCGACCTGACCGGCCCGCCCGGACGGGGAGCGGCGGCCCCGCCTGCGCACACGCGGGACG
>JALYNK010000224.1 GCA_030773235.1 Actinomycetota bacterium
CCCCCGTCCGGCTGTCGGGCCCCGACCGCGTACCGCCGGCTGCCCGCCGGATCCAGGAGCGCGCGCGCGTCAGCCCGCTGTGGCGTCGCCGCGGGCGAGCGCCTCGCAGACCGCCCGGCCCTCGCGAGCACCCAGCGCGACGGCCTCCCCGCAGTGCCCGATCCAGCGCGCCACGCCTTCCGGCCCACCAGCGACGTAGTCGGCGGCGGCGCGGGCGTACTCGTGCTCCAGCTCCGCGTGACCGACCTCGGGGGCGGTCACCGCCTTGGGGTCGAGGCCCCGCTCCACCAGCACGAGGCGCGCCGCCGCGCGCGCCACCAGCCCGTCGACCGTGCCGAAGGGGCGCAGCGCCAGCAGCTCCCCGTGCACGACCGCCGCCACGACGACGGCGGGCACGCGGGTGGCGAGCAGGACGCGCGACAGGCCGTCCAGGCGCGCCGCGACCTCGAGCGGACCGGGCGCGGGACCCAGACCGAGCGGGTCGTCCGGGACGACGTCGCCCCGACGGGGCCGCCCGAGGCGGTCCGGGTCGTCGACGAGGTCCGCCGCGGCGACCACGTGCAGCCGGGCGAGCGCCTGAGCCGGTGCCTGGCGCCAGGTCCCGAGCAGCTGTCCGAGGTCCGCGTGCAGCCGGACCGCGGCGCGCACCACCGCTCCGCGGCGCGGGTCGCGGTCGTGCGGCTCGACGACCCCGCCGGACAGCAGCTGCCCCCGCAGTCGCTCCAGCTCGATGCCCGCGCCCTCCAGCTGCGCCGAGGCCCGGGCGCCGCGCAGAGCCGACTCGGCCGTCACCTCCGCTGACCGGCGCCGGAGCACCCGGTGACCGAGCAGGCCGTCCACGGCCGCGCGGGCCTGCGCGACGGCGTCGGGCACGCCTCCCAGCTCGAGCAGCGGAGCGAGCGGGTCGACCGTCATCTGCGTCACCGTACGGGCGCGGCAGCACCGGTCGGCCCACAGCGGGTACAGGCCCTGTCACGGCCGAACCGCGGGCGATCGTCCCGCGTACGCACCGCATGACCGAGTTCCTGGAGGAGAACGTGGCCCCGCCCTCGCCGGAGTTCCGCGTCGTGCTGCGGGGCTACGACCGGGACGAGGTCGACGCCCACCTGCAGGTGCTGTCGCAGCGGCTCGAGGCGGCGCAGCGGCAGCTCGCCACGAGACGGCGAGACGGCGAGACCAGCGGCGGCGGGGCCCCGGAGCCCGGTCAGCTGGCCGTCGCGCTGTTCCGGCGGCTGGAGGAGGAGGCGGCCCAGCTCCGCCGGCAGGCCGAGCGGGACGCGGACCGCGTGCGGACCGAGGGCGAGGCGCACGCCCGGCGCGTGCAGACGCAGGCCGAGGAGCAGGCGCTCGGCCTGGTCGATGAGGCGCGCGCTGAGGCGGCGCGGGTCCGCCAGGAGCACGCCGACCTGGCGCAGGAGCGCGAGCGGGTCCGCCGGCAGGCGCACGACGAAGCGCAGGCGCTGCTGCGCCGCGCGGCGGAGCGGGCGCACGAGCAGGCCGAGGCGATCGTGGCGGCGGCGGAGGACGAGGCGCGCGCAGTGCTCGAGCAGGCCACGGTCCGCGCTCGGGAGCTCGGGCGGCAGGCCGAGGACGTGTCGGCACGGCTGCGCCGGGCAGCCGCTGCGGTCTCCGACCTGTCCACCGTGCTCGACCTCGACCGCCGTACGGCCACGCCGGGCCAGCCGGTGGACGAGGACGAGGTCACTCAGGTCATCGAGCTGCCGCCCGACCCGGCCGCCGTCCGAGCGCCCGCGGCGCCGGTCGGGAGCGGGGGTGCAGGGGCGGTGCGCCGGTGACCGTCCTGCTGGGGCGCTACGCCTTCGCCGGCGACGCTCCACCCGGGCGGCCGGTCGTCGCCCGGGACCAGCTGTTCGACGTGGACGTCGACGTCCTGCGGCTGCTTTCTCCGCCCGAGCCGCTCGAACAGGCGCGGCTGCTCCGCCACGTCCGACGCGCCGCCGGGCTGTCCACGCCCGCTGTCGTCCGCATCCTCGACGCCGGCGAGCACGAGGGCTCGGCGTGGCTCGTGCTGCCGCACAGCGATCGGGGCGCGCTCGCCGACGAACTGCGCCGCGCCCCGGTCGATCCGGTCGGAGCGGTGCAGATCGCGCTGCAGGCCGTCGAGGGGGCGCTGGCGCTGCGCAGCACCGGCCTGCTGCCACTCGGGCTGCTGCCGGATGAGCTGGTCGTCGACGGCGCCGGGCAGGTGCAGGTGCTTCCCGCGGCGCTCCGCCGCGACGTCGGGACTCCGGACGAGACGGCCGAGGTCGAGCAGGTCGGGCTGCTGCTCGCCGGACTGGTCCCCGGACAGGCTCCGGCGCCCCTGCGCCGGGCGCTGCGGATCGACGAGCCGTACGCCGACCTCGCGGAGCTGCGCAACGGGCTGCGCGAGGCGGACCGGCGGCTGCGCTCTGGACCGCTGGGGGACGCCGTGGGTGACCGGACCCCGGACGCGCCTCGGGGCGGCGCCGCCGCCGGCGCGGCGGCGGGCGGACGGGACAGCGCGCCGGGCGGTCCCGGGGCGGACGCGAGCAGTGCAGTGACCAGCCCGATCGGCGCGGGCCGGCCCAGCGGAGCCAGTGCCGGGGCTGCGGCCGACGTGGACCCGGACCGCGCAGCCGTGCCGCCGCCGCGGTCGTTCAAGCCTCCGCTGGTCGAACGCCCGCGCAGCGGTGCTCGGTCCGGGTCGGCGCGCCGGCGCGGCCTCGTCGCCGCCGCCGCCGCGCTCGTGCTGCTCGCCGGCGCGGGGATCGCCTGGGCGTGGACCGACTCCGACCTGGACGGCGGCGCGACCGCGGCGGTGTCGCCGTCCGCCGGGACTCCGCTGCCGACATCGACCACCGCCCCGCCGAGGGCGGGCGGCGGGGACGCGGCCGGCTCGGCTGCGACCGGCTCCGAGACAGCACCTGCTGCACCGCCGGCGACGAGCCCGGAGCAGGACCTCGCCGACACGGTCGGCGTCGTCCAGCAGCGCGCCTCAGGGGGCTCGCCCGCCCCCGCCGCTCCCGAACTCCTGCCCCGCCTGCGCGACGTGGCGGCGCTCGAGGGCCCGGCGCAGGACAGCGCGGCGATCAGCGCGATCGAGGACGTCCGCGACGCGGTGGCCGCCGGGCGGCTCGACCCGGACCTGGGCGCCCGCGTCACGGGTGCCCTGGAGCGGGTGGCCCGCCCCACCGAACTCGTCCGACTGGTCCGCCTGACCCGGCACGACCCGTCGGCGCTGGGCGAGGACGGCGACGAGCTGAGCGAGCGGCTGCTCCGGCTGGACCACCCCGTGCGGGGCGACGACGTGCCGCCGGCCGCGGCGGACCTCATCACGTTCGTCCGCCGCGGTGTGACCTCCGGGCAGCTGGTCCCGGACGTGGAGCGGGTGACCGTCCCGGTGCTGGAGCCGCTCGCCCGGAGCGAGCCGCTGCAGGAGCTGGACCGCGTCGTCCGGGACCTGCGTCGCAACCCCGACGCCGCCGGCAGCGGGGGCGGTCAGTTCCGGGAGCGCCTGGAGCAGCTGGACGAGGTCACCGTCTACCGACGCACCCTCATCGCCCGGGAGCTGCTCGGAGAGGTGCGGGACGGGGACGTCCCCGCAGAGTTCCGGGACCGGATCGTGCCGTTGCTGCAGCCGCTGGCGCAGCAGCCCCCGGTGGGGTCGTAGCGCCGCGCCGCACC
>JALYNK010000225.1 GCA_030773235.1 Actinomycetota bacterium
CGGCGGTGCCGGCTAGTCGGTGACGGTGATGCCCATCGAGCGCGCGGTCCCGGCGATGATCTGCGCCGCTGCGTCGACGTCGTTGGCGTTGAGGTCGGGGAGCTTGGTGGTGGCGATCTCGCGGACCTGGGCCTGCGAGATGCTCGCCACCTTCTTCGTGTGCGGCGTGGGCGAGCCCTTGTCGATGCCGGCGGCCTTGAGGATGAGGCGGGCCGCGGGCGGGGTCTTGGTGACGAACGTGAAGCTGCGGTCCTCGAAGACCGAGATCTCCACGGGCACGATGTCGCCGCGCTGCGCCTCGGTCGCCGCGTTGTACTGCTTGCAGAACTCCATGATGTTGACGCCGTGCTGGCCCAGCGCGGGGCCGACCGGCGGCGCCGGAGTGGCGGCGCCCGCCTTGATCTGCAGCTTGATGACGCCGGAGAGCTTCTTCTTCGGGGGCATGTGGTCCTCGTGCCTGTGAGCGGGGGCCTGTGGAGCGGGAGCGGGTGCGGCTGCGCGATAGCGACGCCGGACGAACGGGCGGCGCAGCCACCGTCGGGTGGCGGGGCCAGGAGTCGGGCTAGAGCTTCGCGACCTGGTTGAACGACAGCTCGACCGGCGTCTCGCGGCCGAAGATCGACACCAGCACCTTGAGCTTCTGGTTGTCGAGGTTGATCTCGTTGATGGTGGCCGGGAGCGTGGCGAACGGTCCGTCGGTGACGGTGATCGACTCGCCGACCTCGAAGTCGACCGCCTTGGTCGCGACGACCGTCTTCTGCTTGGGCGTGGCGAGCTGCTTGACGACCTCGTCGACGGTCAGCGGGGTCGGACGAGAGGTCTGCCCGACGAAGCCGGTGACACCGGGGGTGTTGCGGACCGCCGACCAGGACTCGTCGGTGAGGTCCATGCGCACGAACAGGTAGCCGGGCAGCTTCTTGCGCACCACCGCCTGCCGCTTGCCGCCCTTGACCTCCATGACCTCCTCGGTGGGCACCTCGATCTGGAAGATGTAGTCCTCCATGTTGAGCGAGGAGATGCGGCTCTCGAGGTTGGTCTTCACCTTGTTCTCGTAGCCGGCGTAGGAGTGCACGACGTACCAGTCGCCCGGCAGCCCCAGCAGCGCTGTGCGCAGCTGGTCGGTGGGGTCCTCCTCCGCGGGCTTGGCGACCACGCCGGCGTCGGCGAGGGCGTCGAGCGCCGCGTCGTGCTCGGCGTCGGCCGCGGGCACCGCGACGCCCTCCGGCGCCGCGTCGTCCAGGTAGCCGCTGGGCGCGTCGTCGACGCCTCCCGCGCCGAGCTCCTCGAGCCCGGCGGCGCCGGTGCCGGCGCCGGTCGAGGGAGCCAGGCCGAGCGGGTTGTCGTCGACCGCCTCGGCCTGCTCCGACTCCGCCCGGGAGCTGCCCAGCAGCGAGGCGGACAGCGCCTCGTCGGCCGAGCGGTCGTCGTACGGGCGGTCGTCGTCGTGCGGGCGGGGCTGGGACACGGGGCGTCCTCCGGGACGGGGTGGTGCGGCGTGCGGACGGGCGGGCGTCAGCCCGACGCGTCCCGGTCGCCGAAGACGGCGAGCACGACCTGCGAGAAGGCGAAGTCGAAGAGGCTGACGATGAGCACCATCACCGTCACGAAGACGACGACGACGGTGGTGTAGTTGACGAGCTCGCGCCGGGTGGGCCAGATGACCTTGCGGAGCTCGGCGATCACCTGACGGATGAACAGGCCGATGCCGCGGATCCGGCCGGGGCGCCTCTCGTCGGCCTGCCGGCCGCCGGCCACGCGCGACGCGCCGACGCGGTCACCGCCGGAGCCGGTCCGGTCCGCACGCAGCCGGGGAGGCTGCGCCTCGGCGCTCTCGCTCACTGTCCCCCCGCTCCGACTGCGTTCCTGCTGGTCCTGCAGGGGTGACAGGAGTCGAACCTGCGACATCCGGTTTTGGAGACCGGCGCTCTGGCCAGCTGAGCTACACCCCTCCGGGGCCGCCGGACGCCCCGGTGCGCGGGCGCGCCGGAGCAGGGACCGGTCGCCCCAGACCGATCAGCATACGCCGGGCCGCGCCAGGTACCGGTCGCTCGCCGCGCGACGGCGCGACGGGAGCCCGGCCCTCCCTCCGGCGAGCCGCCGGGGCTGCAACGATCGAGGCATGACGACGGCCCCGGCCCAGACGGCTCCCGCTCCCGACCGCGCTGCGTCCGCGCGGGTGTCCGCCCGCATCGCCGCCATCGCGGAGTCGGCGACGCTCGCGGTGGACGCCAAGGCCAAGGCCAAGCGGGCCGCCGGCGAGGACGTCGTCGGCTTCGGCGCCGGCGAGCCCGACTTCCCGACCCCGGAGCCGATCGTGCAGGCGGCGGTCGCTGCCTGCCGCGACCCGCGCAACCACCGCTACACCCCGGCCGGCGGCCTGCCCGAGCTCAAGCAGGCCGTCGCCGACAAGACGCTGCGCGACTCCGGGCTGCAGGTCGCCGCGTCGCAGGTGCTGGTCACCAACGGCGGCAAGCAGGCGGTGTACGAGGCGTTCGCGACGCTGCTCGACCCCGGCGACGAGGTCCTGCTGCCGGCGCCGTACTGGACGACGTACCCGGAGGCGATCAAGCTGGCCGGCGGGGTGCCGGTCGACGTCGTCACCACCGAGGACCAGGGCTACCGGGTCACTGTCGAGCAGCTGGAGGCCGCGCGCACGCCGCGGACCAAGGCGCTGCTCTGGTGCTCGCCGTCGAACCCCACCGGCGCGGTCGCCTCGCCCGACGAGGTCGCCGCGGTCGGGCGGTGGGCCGCCGAGCACGGCCTGTGGGTCGTGGCGGACGAGATCTACGAGCATCTCGTCTACGGCGACGCGCAGCACGTGTCGATGCCCGTCGCGGTACCGGAGGTCGCCGACCGCTGCGTCGTCGTCAGCGGCGTGGCGAAGACGTACGCCATGACGGGCTGGCGGGTGGGGTGGCTGCTCGGCCCCGGTGACGTCGTCGCGGCCGCGACGAACCTGCAGTCGCACGCCACGAGCAACGTCAACAACGTCGCGCAGGTCGCGGCGGTCGCCGCGCTCACGGGCGACCTGTCGGCGGTGGCCGAGATGCGCGCCGCCTTCGACCGGCGCCGACGGACGATGGTCCGGATGCTGTCGGAGATCCCCGGCGTCACCTGCCCGACGCCGGACGGCGCGTTCTACTGCTACCCGTCGGTCAAGGGCGTGCTCGGCCGGCCGATGCGCGGCCGGACGCCGACCACCTCGACGGAGCTGGCCGAGCTGGTGCTCGACGAGGCCGGGGTCGCGGTCGTCCCGGGCGAGGCGTTCGGGACGCCCGGCTACTTCCGGCTCTCGTACGCGCTCGGCGACGACGACCTCGTCAAGGGCGTCGGACGGATGGGCGAACTGCTGGCCGAGGCCCGGTAGCCCACGAGCCCGTCGCCCTCAGCTCGGTGAACCCCGGCCGGGTCGACCTCGGCGGGTCGACCTCGGCCGGGGAGCCGGAGGTCGTCCCGCCCGCGGAACCGGCGGAGGAAGCGCTCGTAGGTCCGGCGGCTCTGCCGGTCGCGGTGGGCGGGGTCGGTGTCCGCGTAGCCCCGGTGCCGGCCCTGCCGCACCGGCAGGTCCGCGGCCGGGACGACGAGCCGGCCGCCGGCGTCGCGCAGCAGGAACGACCACTCCAGGTCGGCGTTGCGGTAGAAGGTGGCCTGTGGCG
>JALYNK010000226.1 GCA_030773235.1 Actinomycetota bacterium
GCTCCGCACGGTCGGCGTCCGGGTCGTGCACGCCGGGCCGGTCGGCGGGCAGGCGGCGGGCCTGATGCTCGACGTCCGGGTGCGCGGTCCGCGGGCCCGCGCCGGCCGGCTTGCCCGCCAGGTCGTCCGGCGCCTGCGCCTCTCCTGACAGCGCCCGGCCGACGCCGGCTCCCGCGGTGGCGTCAGCGCGTGTCGGGCGTCGCGGCCAGCTTGACGCTCAGGTTGTCCTGCACTGTGACGTACGGCTGCAGCTCGCGTCGCCGCGACGGGACGGTGAGCGCCGGCTCGGCCTGTACCTGCGCCCCGCGCGCGCCGAGCCGGGTGCGCAGGTGCCCGCCGGCCGTGCGCAGCGCGAGGTCCCAGGTGCCGCTGGGAGCGGTCGCGAGCAGGTCGGACCGCACGCTCGCTCGCCAGGTCTGCCAGCCGTCGTCACCGAGCCGCCCGCTGCGGGCGGGCACCTCGATCTCGGGCGTGCCGGGTGCGCCGCGGCGGGAGAGCACAAGGACGAGCGGCAGGCGGCGGGGCGGCGCGCCGCGCAGGCGGGCCCGGCCCGCCACCCGCAACTCGTCGGACTGCCGCGTCACCGACCGCAGCTCTACCTGCAGGCGCGACCCGGGAGCCGGCGGCCGGTCCCAACGGGCATGGACGGTGTCCACCACGAGCCGGCGGCCGCGGCGGGCGAGCCGGCGCAGCGCTCCGCCGGTGGGGGCCGCTGCCGACGGCGCGTCGTCGCTGTGCGTCTCGGCGAAGGCCAGCTGCCCCGCCACGTCGCCCGCGCGCGCCAGCGCCGAGCGGGTGCGGTACGGCTCGGGCAGCTTGCGCTCCAGCTCCACCGGGATGACGGCCTCGGCGAGCTCGCGGACCGCGTCCGTCCAGGCGCGTCGGTCGTCGTCGGGGGCGTGCAGGAAGCGGTCGGGCGCGAAGACCTTCAGCGCCTTGCGCCGGTAGACGAGCAGCGACAGGTCGTCCGACAACTCCCGTTCGCGGCAGAGCTCCTGGATCGAGGAGATAATCGTGCGGATCGAGCTCGTGTAGCCGCGGGGGTCGAGCCGCTGGCTGCTGATGTTGCCGCCCCCGGTACGGCGGCGGAGGTAGTAGTAGGGGTAGTCCCCGAGCGACGACACGCGGCGGGCCAGCAGGTACGCGCGGGCGAGGAAGATCCCGTCCTCCAGGCGTACCTTGCCCTCGGGAAAGCGCAGCTGGTGCTCCTGCAGGAACGACCGGCGCAGCAGCTTGTGCGGCATGAGGGTGAGGAAGACGTTGCGCAGGTCGGCGTCGACGGTCGGCGTCGAGCCCCACGGCTTGTCGCTGGACCTCCGCCCCGCCGTGCCGACGTGCTTGACGACGACGACGTCGCTGCCGTGCTGGTCGGCGAACTCGACCATGCGCCGCAGCGCCTCGCGGCCCAGCGTGTCGTCGGAGTCCATGAAGAACACGTAGTCGCCCTGCGCCACCTCGACCCCGCGGTTGCGCGGCGTCCCGGGCCAGCCCGAGTTGGGCTGGTGCAGGACCCGCATGTTGGGGTGCTGCACCGCCCAGCGGTCCAGCAGCTCACCGCTGCCGTCGGTCGAGCCGTCGTCGACGGCCACCACCTCGAAGTCGTCCTGCGGCAGGTCCTGGTCCGCCAGGGACTGCAGTGTTTCGGGCAGGTACTCCACCGTGTTGTAGACCGGCACCACCACGCTCACCCGCACGGCGGGTCCTCCTCGCTCTCGCCGGTCCTGCGCCGTTCGCTCAACGGCGCAGGGTCAGAAGGTGTTGTTGGCCCGGTCCAGGTCGGCCTGGAAGTCGATCTCCATGCAGGCCCAGCGCGAGATGTCGACCGGCCGTACCCGCACGCCGTCCTCGGCGACGGCCCGCTCGATGCCCCGCTCGAAGTAGTCCTGCGGGTCGCACTCCTCGAGCTGTCGCCGCACCGCGGGGAGGTCGCGTCCGGACACGTAGTTGATGCCGACCGCCTCGCCGAGGCCGCCCTGCACCGTCTTCGACAGCTCCGCGACGAACCCGTCGCCGTCGACGGTGTACTTGACCTCCTCCTCGCCGACGCTCTCCGTGTTGACGCAGACCGCGGACTGCCCCTCCGCGATGTAGGGCTTGAGTGCCTCGAGCAGTTCGGGCTCGAAGACCACGTCGCCGTTGAGCCAGAGCACCCCGCTCTCCCCGGCGTGCCGCAGCGCGCGCAGCAGGCTCTTGCTGGTGTTCGTCTGGTCGAAGTCGGGGTTGTAGAGGAACAGCGCGTCCGGCAGCGCCTCCATCACCAGCTCCTTCTTGAAGCCGACGACGACCGAGACGTTCCGGCCGGGGAACCCGACGGCGAGGTTGTCGAACTGCTGCTGCAGGATGCTGCGCCCGTCGCGCAGCGTCGTCAGCGGCTTGGGGTACGGCCGGCCGAGGCGGGTGCCCATGCCGGCAGCAAGGACGACGAGGTCCGGAGCGGGTGCGGACAGCGGAGTCAGCTCCTCGGGGCGGGCGGCGCGTGTGTCGTTCGGGTCACGAGGCGCTGGGCTCGAGCTCGTACGCGTGCGGCCCGGTCACCTTCTCGGCGAGCAGCGCGGTGCGCCGCTCCACGGCCGCGTCCACCGTCTCGAGGAACCGGCGGGTGCTCTCCCCGGGCTGCAGGTCCGCGAAGTAGTACGACCGCGCGGCGGCGCGCTCGCCGGCCAGCGGATCGACGCTCACGCTGTCCTGCAGCAGCTCGGCGGCGTGCGGCACGCTCTCGGCGTCGAGGACGTAGGTCCGGGCGGCGAGCGGGGACGCGTGCACGAGCGCCTCGCGGTCGCCGCGGACGTCGGTGAGCCACAGCGGCTGCCCCGTGCGCAGGTACAGCCAGTCCAGCGCCACGCTGGACACGTCGCTGACGAGGACGTCGCACTGGCCGAACAGCGACAGGACCGGCTGCGCCGTGGCGTCCACGGCGACCGCGTCGGGCGCGCCGTCCTGAGCCCGGCCGTCCAGCCCGGCCCGGCCCGACGTGGCGGCCGACGCGCCGTGCGCGGCGAGCAGGGCGAGCACCGCGGCGTGTGCCGCCTTGGCCGCCACGGTCCCCGTGAGGATCTTCGGGTGCGGCTTGTAGACGACGCGGAACCCCCCGGCCAGCAACCGCTCGACGAGGGCCGGCCCGAACCGCGTCATCGAGGTGTAGTCCATCGCCGGCATCTCGCCCTCCCAGGTGGGCGCGTAGAGCACGGTGGTGCGCGGGCTCGGCGCGAGGACGGGCGGGAAGGCAAGGTCGAGCTGCGGCCGGCCGACCGTGACGAGCCGGTCGAGGTCCAGGGCGAGCAGGTTGTCGGCGTAGCGCTGCACGGCGGCGGGCCCGGCGACGAGCACCTGGTCGTACGCCTTGGCCTGGTTGCTCGCCATGGAGATCTTGTCGCTCTCACCGTGGTTCAGGTGCAGGTGCAGGGCGCGCGCCCAGCCGAGCACCTGGAAGTTCGTCGAGCTGTTGTTGACGTAGAGGCAGACCGCCGGATCGGCGGCCAGCAGGGCGGAGTTCAGGTCGCGCAGCCGGCGCGTGAAGATCAGTGGCAGCGTCGTCAGCTCCTGCAGCCGCCGGAAGCTGCCGAGGTTGCGGGTGATCAGCAGCACCGGGTGCCGGGCGTGCACCTGGTCGAGCACCGGCAGCCACTGCTCGAGCTGGTAGATCTTGCTGGC
>JALYNK010000227.1 GCA_030773235.1 Actinomycetota bacterium
CCGCCGGACGGGCGGGCGGCGCGGAGCTCCGGGCCGGAGGCGAGCGGTCCGGCACGGTCAGGCGTCGGCCGGCGCGGGTGCGCTGTCGGCGCCCGCCTCGACCGGCGTGAGGCTGATCTTGCCCCGCTGGTCGATGTCGGTGATCTCCACCTGCAGCTTGTCACCGACGTTGACGACGTCCTCGACCTTGCCGATGCGCTTGCCGCCGCCGAGCTTGCTGATGTGCACGAGCCCGTCCTTGCCGGGCAGCAGGCTGACGAAGGCCCCGAACGCCGCGGTCTTGACCACCGTGCCGAGGAAGCGCTCGCCGACCTTGGGCATCGTCGGGTTGGCGATCTGGTTGATCGTCGCCATCGCCGCCTCGGCAGCGGTGCCCGAGGTCGCACCGATGTAGATCGTGCCGTCGTCCTCGACCGAGATGTCGGCGCCGGTGTCGGCCTGGATCTGGTTGATCATCTTGCCCTTGGGGCCGATGACCTCGCCGATCTTGTCGACCGGGATCTTGACCGACAGCACCCGCGGGGCGTACGGCGACATCTCGTCCGGCTCGTCGATCGCCTCGGTCATCACCTCGAGGATGGCCAGGCGGGCGGTCCGGGCCTGCTGCAGAGCGGCGGCCAGCACCTGCGACGGGATGCCGTCGAGCTTGGTGTCGAGCTGCAGCGCGGTGACGAACTGCGCCGTGCCGGCGACCTTGAAGTCCATGTCGCCGAAGGCGTCCTCGGCGCCGAGGATGTCGGTGAGCGTCGCGTACTCGGGGTTGCCGTCGAGAACCTCGTGCACCAGGCCCATCGCGATGCCCGCCACCGGGGCCTTGAGCGGCACGCCGGCGTTGAGCAGCGACATCGTCGAGGCGCACACCGAGCCCATCGACGTGGAGCCGTTGGAGCCCAGCGCCTCCGACACCTGCCGGATGGCGTACGGGAACTCCTCGCGGCTTGGGAGCACCGGGAGCAGCGCGCGCTCGGCGAGCGCGCCGTGCCCGATCTCGCGGCGCTTCGGGGAGCCCACACGGCCGGTCTCGCCGGTGGAGTACGGCGGGAAGTTGTAGTGGTGCATGTAGCGCTTGCGGTTCTCGGGGTTGAGCGTGTCGACCTGCTGCTCCATGCGGAGCATGTTCAGCGTCGTCACGCCGAGGATCTGCGTCTCGCCGCGCTCGAACAGCGCCGAGCCGTGCACCCGCGGCAGCACCTCGACCTCGGCCTGCAGCTGGCGGATGTCCTCGAGACCGCGGCCGTCGATGCGCACGCCGTCCTGCACGATGCGCCGGCGCACGACCGACTTGGTCAGCGAGCGGAACGCCGCGCTGATCTCCCTCTCGCGGCCGGCGAAGCGCTCGGCGAGCGCGTCGCTGACCGCCTGCTTGACGGCGTCGGTCGCCGCCTCGCGCTCCTGCTTGCCGGCGATCTGCATCGCGGCGGTGAGGTCCTGCTCGCCGGCCTCGGTCACCGCGGCCATGACGTCGTCCTCGTAGTCGAGGAAGACGGGGAACTCGACGGGCTCCTTCGGGCTCTTGGCCTTGAGCTCGTTCTGCGCGCGGCAGATCGCGGCGATGGCCCCCTTGGCGGCCTCGAGACCCTCTGCCACGACGTTTTCGGTGGGCGCGACGCCGCCCTCGCGCAGCACGTCGTACACGCCGGTGGTGGCCTCGGCCTCGACCATCATGATCGCGACGTCGCCGTCCTCGAGCAGGCGGCCGGCCACGACCATGTCGAACGTGGCGTGCGCGAGCTCCTCGTGGGTGGGGAACGCGACCCAGCCGTCAGCCGTGCGGGCAACGCGGGTCGCACCCACGGGCCCGGTGAACGGCAGGCCGGACAGCAGGACGCTCGCCGCGGCGGAGTTGATCGCCAGCACGTCGTACAGGTGGTCGGGCTCCAGCGCGAGGATCGTGGAGACGACCTGGACCTCGTTGCGCAGGCCCTTGACGAACGAGGGGCGCAGCGGCCGGTCGGTCAGCCGGCAGGTGAGGATCGCGTCCTCACTGGGACGACCCTCGCGGCGGAAGAACGAGCCGGGGATGCGGCCCGCGGCGTACATCCTCTCCTCGACGTCGACCGTGAGCGGGAAGAAGTCGAAGTTCTCCTTCGGCCGCTTGCTCGCGGTGGTCGCCGACAGGACGGCGGTGTCACCCAGGTAGATCATCACCGAGCCGGCCGCCTGCCGGGCGAGACGCCCGGTCTCGAGCCGGATCACGCGCTTGCCGGTCGGGTTGTCGATCACGGCGTCGACGAACTCGCTGCCGTAGATGTTGCTCTCGCCCTCCAAAGGGCTCTCCTCTTCGTGCGGACCGGAGGTCCGGCGAGAGGGGCACGGCGCTCAGTGGAGGCGCCCGGGCCGACCCGGCCGCCACTCCCGAGGACCGGGCCCGGGCTCGCCGGTCCGGCTCGTGGCGTCGCAGGTCTTCCTGCGACGGACGGGCAGTACCCCGTGGGCACCGTCCCGTGTCGTGCGGTCTAGCGGCGCAGTCCGAGCCGCGCGATGAGCGCGCGGTAGCGGTTGATGTCGGTCTTCTCGAGGTACTTGAGCAGCCGCTTGCGGCGACCCACCAGCAGCAGCAGACCACGGCGGGTGTGGTGGTCGTGCTTGTGCTCGCGCAGGTGGGCCGTCAGGTCCGAGATGCGCCGGGTGAGCATGGCCACCTGCACCTCGGGCGAACCGGTGTCGCCCTCGACCGTGGCGTACTCGGACATGATGGACTGCTTGATCGCGCTGTCGAGTGCCACGGATCTCCTCGGAAAGGGTGTGCGCCTGAGGTCGTCGTCACCCGGGCCTGGACATCACACCGCCGGACTGCTCCGGTTCCGGCCGAGCCTAGCAGCGGCCCTCCTCCCCCGCCGGTCGCCGTGGCGTGCCGTCGCCCGCGGACTGCGCTGCGTGACCGGCTGGCCCGGAACGGTGCTCCTGCCGTGCCGCGATGGCTGCTGCCGATCCTCGGTAGTCCGGCAGAGCGGGGGGCGAGCGACGCCCGGCCCGGTGCGGGCGGCCTCAGGCGGAGCGGGCGGTGAGCTCGCGGGTCCGCGCGACGTCGGTGTCCATCTGCCGGACGAGCGCGTCCACGTCGTCGAACGCGAGCGTGTCGCGCAGCCGAGCGGTGAACGCGACGCCCACGTGCGCGCCGTACACGTCCCAGGGCTGCGTCGGCGGGTCGAGCACGTACGCCTCGATGCGCCGCTCGACGCCGGCGAACGTCGGGTTGGTGCCGATGCTGATCGCCGCGGGCAGGCGCGCGCCGCCGACCTCGAGGCGCCCGGCGTAGACGCCGTCGGCGGGCACCGCCGTGTACGGCAGGGGCTGGACGTTGGCCGTGGGATAGCCGAGCTCCCGCCCACGCTGGTCGCCGCGCACGACGACGCCCTCGATGCGGTGCTCCCGACCCAGGGCGAGCACAGCCGTCTCGACGTCGCCGGCGAGCACGCACGAGCGGATGTACGTCGACGACCAGGTCGTCTCGCCGCCGCCGAGCAGCGGCACGCCCTCGACCGTGAACCCGAACCGACGTCCGGCGTCGGCGAGCGTGGCGACGTCACCGGCGGCCTTCCAGCCGTACCGGAAGTTCTCCCCCACCACCACCGCGCGCGCGTGCAGGTGCTCCACCAGCACCGCGTGCACGAACTCGTCAGGGC
>JALYNK010000228.1 GCA_030773235.1 Actinomycetota bacterium
CTCGAACGCCGCGTTCACGTGCACCACCGGCTGGCCCGGTGCGCGCACGTCGACGAGCGAGATCGCACTGCTCATCTGGTCGAGCGACCGCGCCAGCAGCTCCTCGACGCCGCCCCGCCCGCGGCGGCGCGGGCCGCGCAGCGCGACGGCGGCGAGAACGGCCGGGACGGACAGGCCGGCGAGCGCGACGGGCCAGCCGGCGCTGGCGGCGCCCGCGGACAGCAGCGCAGGCCCGACCGCACCGCCGAGGTACACGGTGGCCGTCTGCCACGCGAGGGTGCGGCCCGTGCGGCCCGGTGCCGACAGCTCGCCGGCGGCCGCGGCCGCGACGCCGTTCCAGCACATGCTCGCGACGCCGGCGATGACCAGTGCCGGGAGCACCGCCGGTCCGCCGACCAGGTCGGCGCCGCCGAGCAGCAGCAGGGCGACGGCCTGCAGCCCGGCCAGCCGGCCCAGCGAGGGGAGCCGGCCCAGCGAGGGGAGCCGGTCCTGCCGGGCGTCCGACCAGCGCCCGGCCAGTGGGCGCGCGGCGGCGCCGAGCAGCTGGACGACGGCGAGCAGAGCGGCGGCGTGCTCGACCCGCCAGCCGTGCTCGTCGTGCAGCAGCACCACCACCAGCGCCGCCAGGCCGAGCTGCGGGACGGCCAGCAGCGCGCTGGCCGCCAGCAGCCGGCCCAACCGGGGATCGGCTCGCCCGGGCAGCACCGGCGGCGGGGGAGTGGTGCCGGACAGCCCGGCGACGGCGGCGCACGCCCCGAGCGCGCAGAGCAGGCCGAGCCCCGCCAGCGCGGTGCGGCACGAGGTCGCGGCGGCGAGCGGAGGCAGGAGCAGCGCCGCGCCCGCGGCGCCGATCGGCATGCTGGTCTGCCGCAGGCCCATCGCGAGCCCCTGCTCGCTCGCCGGAAAGCGACCGGCGACGAGCCGGCCGCCCGTGGCGTTGGCGCTGGCGCTGCCCGCACCGGCGAGCGCGAGGAGCGAGACGACCGCGGCGGGCGACGCCGCGGGCAGGGCCAGCAGACTGCCCGCGGCGACGGTCAGCCCGAGCGCGAGCACCAGGAACTCGCCGGTGCGGTCGGCGAGCGCTCCCCAGGGCACGACCGCGAGCGCCGCGCCGAACGTGCCGGCCGCGAGAGCGCCGCCGAGCGCGGCGAGGCCGAGCCCGAACTCCGTCCGCAGCGGGGACCGAGCACCGGCACGCCGAGCACCACGGCCGCGCCCACGGCTGCACCGCCCAGACCAGTGCGAGCAGGGTCCAGCGACCGCCCGGGATCCGGGAGCTCCTCGCCGCCTGCGCCGCCACTCGGGGAACCTCGCCACGAGCGGCCCCGGGCTGGACGACCCGTCCGGGTGCTCCTCGGGTCAGGCGGCGGGGCCCTCCGAGGCCAGCCAGACCGTGCCCAGCGGGGGGAGGCGCAGCAGAGCGCTCGCCGGTTGCCCGTGCCAGCCCTCGGCCGACGCCGTGACCTGCCCCAGGTTGCCGACCCCGCTGCCGGCGTACGCCTGCGCGTCGGTGTTGACGACCTCGCGCCACGTGCCGGGCCAGGGCAGGCCGAGGCGGTAGTCCTCGTGCGGCACGCCCGCGAAGTTGCTGATGCAGGCGACCGCGGAGCCGTCCGTCCCGTAGCGCAGGAACGAGAACGTGTTGCCGACCGCGTCGTTGGCGTCGATCCAGGCGAAGCCGGACGCGTCGTGGTCGCGGCTGTAGAGCGCCGGGGACGCCCGGTAGACCGCGTTGAGGTCGCGCAGCAGCAGCGTGACGCCGCGGTGGTCGGGCAGGTCGAGCAACCACCAGTCCAGCGAGCGCTGCTCGCTCCACTCCGACTCCTGCGCGAACTCCTGTCCCATGAACAGCAGCTGCTTGCCGGGGTGCGCCCACATGAACGCCAGGTACGCCCGGACGCCGGCCAGCTGCTGCCAGCGGTCGCCCGGCATCTTGCGCAGCAGGCTGCCCTTGCCGTGCACGACCTCGTCGTGGCTGATCGGCAGCACGTAGTTCTCGGAGTACGCGTACACCATCGAGAACGTCATCTGGGAGTGGTGGAACCCGCGGTGCACCGGGTCGCGCGACACGTAGTCGAGCGAGTCGTGCATCCAGCCCATGTTCCACTTGAACCCGAAACCGAGGCCGCCGAGGTGCACCGGCCGCGACACCCCCGGCCACGCGGTGGACTCCTCGGCGATCGTCATGCAGCCCGGCACCCGCCGGTGGACGACGGAGTTCATCTCCTGCAGGAACGCGACCGCGTCGAGGTTCTCCCGGCCGCCGTACTGGTTCGGCAGCCACTCGCCGTCGGCGCGCGAGTAGTCCAGGTAGAGCATCGAGGCGACCGCGTCGACCCGCAGGCCGTCGACGTGCATCTCCTCCAGCCAGTACGTCGCGTTCGCGACGAGGAAGTTGCGGACCTCCGGGCGCCCGAAGTCGAAGACGTACGTGCCCCAGTCGCGCTGCTCGCCGCGTCGCGGGTCGCCGTGCTCGTAGAGCGGGGTGCTGTCGAAGCGGGCCAGCGCCCACTCGTCCTTGGGGAAGTGCGCGGGCACCCAGTCGACGATCACGCCGATGCCGGCCTGGTGCAGCCGGTCGACGAGGTGGCGGAACTCGTCGGGGCTGCCGAAGCGCGACGTCGGCGCGTAGTACGACGTGACCTGGTAGCCCCAGGAGCCGCCGAACGGGTGCTCGGCGACAGGCAGGAGCTCGACGTGCGTGTAGCCGAGCCAGGTCACGTACTCGACGAGCTGGTCGGCGAGCTCGACGTAGGACAGCCCCTGCCGCCAGGAGCCGAGGTGCACCTCGTAGACCGACAGCGGCGACGCCTGCGCGTCGGTGCGCGCCCGCCGGTCCATCCACTCGGCGTCGCCCCACTCGTAGGTGGACTCGTCGACGACGCTCGCGGTCTGCGGCGGGACGGTCGTGCGCCGGGCCAGCGGGTCGGCCTTGTCCCGCCAGACCGAGTCGGCGCCGAGCACGGAGAACTTGTACTGCGCGCCGACGCCGACGCCCGGCAGGAACAGCTCCCACACCCCGCTGGACCCGAGCGAACGCATCGGGTGCAGCCGCCCGTCCCAGCCGTTGACGTCGCCGACGACGCGCACGCCGCGGGCGTTCGGCGCCCAGACGGCGAAGGAGGTGCCGGTCACCGGGCCGGTCGCCGAGTCGTAGTGCCGGACGCGGGCACCGAGCACGGTCCACAGCTGCTCGTGGCGGCCCTCGCCGATGAGGTGCAGGTCGACGTCGCCGAGCGTCGGCAGGTAGCGGTACGGGTCGTCGACCACGTACGTGCCGCTGGCGTACGCCACCTCGAGGCGGTAGTCGGGCACCTCGTCGCGGTCGAGCCGGCCCTCCCACACCCCGGCGACGACGTGCCGCAGAGGGGTGCGCTCGTCGCCGACGAGCACCTCGACCCGCTCGGCCTCCGGTCGCAGCGCGCGCACGACGACGCCGCCGGGCACCGGGTGGGCGCCGAGCAGGGCGTGCGGGTCGTGGTGCGCACCGCCCGCGAGCCGCTCCAGCTCCTCAGCGGCCGGCCCGGCCACCGGCAGCAGCGCGGCGCCGCTCGGGGCGGCGGCCGCGGGCTCGAGCCCGACCGCCGCGGGCGGCGGCGCGCTGCTCACCGTGTCGGGC
>JALYNK010000229.1 GCA_030773235.1 Actinomycetota bacterium
AACCTGCTCGCCGCCGCCGACCGGCGGTCGGGGGCGCTGGCCAACCCGTTCCCGATGGTGCCTACGAGCGCCGACGGCGTCGATCTGCCCGCGCTGATGGCGCAGAAGCAGGAGCTGATCGACCGGCTGCGGCAGGCGAAGTACGCCGACGTCGCCGATGCCCACGGCTTCCCGGTCCGCTACGGGCACGCCCGTTTCGTCGACGAGCGCACTGTGCACGTCGACGGCCAGCCGCTGGTCGCAGCCGCCTACGTGGTGGCCACCGGCGTCGCGCCACACATCCCCGACCTGCCCGGCGTAGACGAGGTCGACTTCCTGACGTCGACGACGGCGATGGAGCAGCAGCGGCTGCCTGCGTCGCTGGTCGTGCTCGGCGCCGGTTACGTGGGGTTGGAGCAGGCGCAGCTGTTCGCGCACCTTGGGGTGCCGGTCACTGTGGTCGGCCGGTTCGCTCCGCACGCCGAGCCTGAGATCGCTGCGGTGCTGCGCGGGGTGTTCGCCGACGACGGCATCGAGGTCGTCGAACAGCGGGCCGTGTCCGTCGCTCGCACCGGCGACGGGACCGCGGTCGTCACCACGGCGAGCGGTCGGACGGTGGCGGGTGAGCGGCTGCTGGTCGCGACCGGCCGGTTCGCCGACACCGGTGACCCGGGGCTGGAGCAGGCGGGGGTGCAGACCGACGAGCGCGGGTTCGTCGTCGTCGACGCGCATCAGCGCACCAGCAATCGGCGCGTGTTCGCGGCCGGCGATGTCTCCGGCGCCGCAGTACGTCTACGTCGCCGCGCAGACCGGGCACGCCGCCGCCGCCGCCAGCGCCCTGGGCGACCCGACCACGGTGGACTACCGCGGGCTGCCCGGCGACCTTCACCACCCCTCAGCTGGCCAGCGCCGGGCTCACCGAAGGGCAGGCGCTGGAGCGCGGGCACCGCTGCGACTGCCGGGTCCTGGGCGCCCAGGACATCCCCCGAGCGCTGGCCAACCGCGACACCCGGGGCGCGCTCAAGCTCGTTCTCGACGCCGACACCCGGCAGGTCCTCGGCGTGCACGCCGCGCTTGACGGCGCCGGCGACGTTCTACTCGCCGCCACCTACGCGATCAAGTTCGGGCTCACGTCGACGACCTCGCCGACACGTGGGCGCCCTACCTGACGATGAGCGAGGCGCTGCGCCTCGCCGCCGGGCTGTTCCGCTCCGCGATGCCTACCAGCTGCTGCGCATGACCGACCCGCACCGGCCCCCCGCCGTGCTCGCGCTGCCTCTGCTGTGCTGCGCCGGCCACGCCCTGCTGCTCGCCATGGGGGCCTCCTCCGTCGGCGCGCTGCTGACCGCCCGCGCGCCCCTGGTCGGGCTCGTCGGCCTGCTGCTCTTGTCCGGGCTGGGCCTGGCCGCGCTGGCCGCCCTCCGCAGCCCCCGCACCCGCACCCGATCGGAGCAGTCATGTCCGCCGCCACCACCGCGCTGAGCGACCTCGCCCTGGCCCCGATCCCCGGATACCTCGCCACCGAGGTCATGGAGCCGGTCAGTAGCACCCTGTACGAGCTGGAGAGCGAAGCCGACCGCGCCCGCGAGGACGCAGACCTGCAGGTGCCCTTCGCCGAGGGCGAGCTGCTGCGCACCGAGATCAGCGCGAAGTTCCGCCGCGACGGCTTCGCCGGTGAGCTCACCGCCGCCGGACTGCCGTTGCGGTGCTGGTGGACCCACCCGCAGGGTGACTACGCCCGGGCGCTGGCGACCAAGCCGGTCCGGTGACCGGGGGCGCCTGCCCGCCCGCCGGCTGGGCCGGAAGACCGAAGCGAGGTGACCAGTCCGTGAACGAACTGCCGAGCGGGCGGCAGTACACGATCGTGCACGGCGCTGACCGCTCCACCGTGGTGGAGGTCGGCGGCGGGCTGCGGTCCTACCTCGCCGGCGGGCGGGAGCTGCTCGACGGATACGCCGAGGACGAGATGGCCACGAGCGCCCGGGGCCAGCCCTTGATCCCCTGGCCGAACCGGCTGCGCGACGGCCGCTACAGCTGGGACGGCCAGACGCACCAGGCGCCGCTGAGCGAACCCGACAAGGGCAACGCCATCCACGGCTTCCTGCGCTTCGCCAACTGGACCTGCCTGGGCTCGACCACCAGCCGAGTCGAGCTGGGGCACGTGCTGCACCCCCGCCCCGGCTACCCGTTCACCCTCGCGGTGCGCCTGTCCTACCGGATCGGGCCCGACGGGCTGACCGTGACCACCACCGCCCGCAACGTCGGCACTCAGGCGCTGCCCTACGCCTCCGGGCAGCACCCCTACCTCGCATCCCCCACGACGCTGGTCGACGACTGCCTCCTGCAGGCACCCGGCGCGACGTACCTGCCGACCGACGAGCGCGGCATCCCCACCGGACGACAGCCGGTGCAGGGCAGCGAGTACGACTTCCGATCCGACCGCCCGATCGGGAGCGTCCAGCTCGACCTGGCCTTCACCGACCTCGACCGCGACCAGGACGGGCGGGCGTGGGTGCGACTGCAGGCACCGGACGGGCGAGGCGCCGCGGCGTGGCTCGATGAGAACTATCCCTATCTGGAGCTGTTCACCGGCGACAGCGTGCCGGAGACGCAGCGCCGGCGCCGCGGGCTGGGAATCGAGCCCATGACCGCCCCACCCAACGCTTTCCAGTCCGGCACCGACGTGCAACGCCTCGAGCCCGGCGAGAAGACCAGCGCCAGCTGGGGGCTGCGCGCCTTGCCGTAGGCCAACGAGAAGCACCTCCGCCGCTCGGCCGTGACAAGCCGCTCCGGCCACGCAAAGCCATGCTGCTGCCCGCGTTACACCAACCCCACCCGGCCGAGGCTCGCCGGGTATTCATCACTAGGAGAGGACTCACGTGGCAGATCAGTTCGACGTGATCGTGATCGTGATCGGGATGGGGCCGGGCGGTGAAGTCGCTGCCAGCCAGCTGCTCAAGGCCGGCAACTCCTTCTGGGAGGACTCCCGCCGCCGCCACGACGCCCTGGCCGAGCAGGGCCTGCACTTCCTCGACATCGGCACCAGCGGCGGCATCGATGCCGCACCGGGATGGAACGGTGCGGTGTTCATGGCCGGCGGCCCCCGCGAGGGCTTCGAGGTCGTCGAGCCTCTGCTGACCGACTCGCTGCTCCGCTGACCGATCCGCTCGCCGTTCCGCTGGGACGGCTGCTGCGACTGCCCCCATGGGTGGCTGTGCTGCTGCTCGTCGCGGACGCCGCCGCGCTCGCGGTGCTCGGCCGGATCGGCTGAACCCTGAGCAGGAGCGCGTCGTGAGGAGCAGCCGGACCACAAACGGGCTCTTCGTCATGAAGCGTGGTCGGGCTTGCTCGACACGTAGGTCGGTCTGGGCCTGAAGACGGGCCTGGGGCCTCAAGATCGCGGTGGGTTCAGGCCGGTGATGATCGCCGGACAGGTGCGCCGGGTCAGGATCAGCGGTGGTTGCGGGCTGAGGAGCTATCGGACGTCGGCTGTTGGGCGAGTAGCTGCAGCACGGGAAGGGCGCGGTCGCGGAACGCGGCGGTGAGCCCGCCGTTGTTCGGCCCGTCACGCAGGATGCCTATGAGCGCGCGTACCTCAAAGGTGCGGCGGTAGACCGGGAGCGTGTTCA
>JALYNK010000230.1 GCA_030773235.1 Actinomycetota bacterium
GCCGACGACCTCGCCACCGTCGCGACGCGCCTGCGGGCGGCCGTGCAGGCGCCCGTCGTGCTCCCGGACGGCACCACGCTGCTGCCGTCGGTGAGCCTCGGCGCCGTGCTCTTCGAGCGGGGCGCCGACCCGGACGCAGTCCTGCAGCGCGCCGGGACCGCACTGCGGGGCGACAAGCAGCGGGTCGCCGCCGCCGTGCCCGCGGCGCGCACCGCCCCCGTCCCGGTCTGAGTTCCAGGAGCTGGACGTCGTCACGGCCGGCCCGGCACCGGCAGGACTCGACGCCCGCTCACTGACCAGGGTCTGCCAGCGCTGCCCCACCAGCTCAGGTCGCTTGCACCGCATGGCGGCACGCATGACCGTCTGGACCGCTCCCAGGGGCGGGCCGCGGCGGGTCGCCGAGCCACAGCTCAGGTCGAGTGTGCTGCCGTGGGACTGACCGCGGTGGTGCCGGTGACGGCCCCCGCCGCTCGGGTGAGCTGAGCGGCCAGCTCACCGCTCGCGGCGTACGCCTCGTGCAGGCGGGCGCGGTCGCCGAGACGGCAGCGGCGCCCGTGCTGTCGCCGACGCCGGTCAGTCGCCCCGCGTCCAGCGCCTTGGCGGCGGTCTCGGCGATCTGGGCCAGGGCGGCGTCCTCGTCCAGGGGCGCGGTCACCCCTGCGTCCCGGGGCGTTCCGACCCGGTGTCGCCGCTCACCGCCAGCTCGACGTCCTGGCCGCCCGCAGTGACACCGGCCAGCGGGTCGCCGCCGGCGGTCCCGCCGGCGACTGCCTTCGACGGCTGCTCGTCGCCGGGAGCCGGCCCGTTGTCGACGATGCCGCTGCTCTGCCCGCCGCGCGCCACGTACGAGGTCTGGTCGCGCTCCACGGCCTCCGCCTCGCGGTTCGCGGCGGGGTTGATGCCCTCGTGCGGGTCCGGAGGCGTGGGTCGCGTCATGCGTCTCCTCGTGCTCCTCCGTCCCCCGGGCCTCTGACCTGCCCGGTGATCCGTGCGGAACCGGAGCGGTGCGCCACCCCTCCGCTGGCACAGGAGCGGGCGTGCGACGGAGAGCGCCGGACGAGGAGCCAGCAGGGCTGCTCCGCCGACGGGGTGCCGGTGGACCGCGCTGGGGTACGTGCCCGCTCCCGAGTGAGGACGCCGGTCGGCATGCCGCCGCCGTCCGGGCCCGGCCGCCCCCCTGGTGAGAGGTGCTCCTCGTGGTCTCGCAGCAGTTCGACGACTTCGCCCTGCCGGACGAGGGCGAGCTGGTGTCGGTCGACGTCGAGGGCACGCCGGTGGCGGTGACCGTGCTCGACGGCGAGGTGCACGCCTTCGATGACACCTGCCCGCACGCCGGTTGCTCGCTGGCGGAGGGGGAGCTCGAGGACGACAGCGTGGTGTGCCCCTGCCACTTCGCGCGCTTCGACATCACCACCGGCGCGGTCGTCGAGGGCTCGGCCAAGACCGGGGTCGGGGTCTGGTCGGCCCGGTTCCGCGACGGCGTCCTCCAGCTGCAGAGCCCCGGGGGGACACCGCCGCCCGCCGAGGCGCCGGCGCCCGCAGCGCAGCCCGGGTCTGCCGGGGACGGGCCGGACCGGGACATCACCGTCCTGATCCAGCGGGAGCACGACAGCTTCCGCCGCCAGTTCACCGCTCTCGACGAGCTGTCGGACCCGGACGAGCTGCAGCGGGCATGGCGTTGGCTGGCGGACCTGCTGGAGATCCACGCCAGCGGCGAGGAGGTCGTGCTCTACCCCCGTCTGGTCCGCGCCGACGAGGACGCGGTCGAGGAGGCTGAGCACGCCGTGCGCGACCACGACGAGATCCGCGACAGCGTCCGCGCGGTGCAGCAGCACCCGGTCGGCAGCCCGGACTGGCGGCAGGCAGTGCGCACCGCGGGACAGGTCAACGAGGAGCACCTGCAGGAGGAGGAGCGCGACGTGCTGCCCGCCTTCCGGCACAGCGTCGACCGGGCGGCTCGGGAGCAGCTGGGCGCGCAGTGGGTGACCTTCCACGCCGAGCACGAGGGCGCGCAGGGACTCAGCCACGCCGACACCGATCCCCGGACCGTGCTCGAACGCGCCGATCCGTGACCAGCCCCCGCCGCGGACCGGTCCGTCGCCCCGTTCCGCAGATCTGCTGATCCGCCGGACCGTGGCCGGTCCGCGCGGACCGGACCTCGCCGCCTCGCGTCCGGCCGCGGAGGGCGGGTAGGCGTCGTGCATGAGCAGCCAGCCCGGAACGGGCACTGACGTCACCGCCGCCGACCTCGACGCCGACATCGAGGTGCCGACCGACGCACCGCCCGCCACGAGCGACCCCGACGCGTTCACCGACGACGGTCTCGGCACAGGCGACGGCCCCGACGTGCACGCGCCGGCGGACGGCGGCAGCTAGCTCCCGGCCGAGCGGCCGCTGCGGTCCCGCTGCCGGGTGCCCTCAGCGGGTCCGGGCGCTCCCCGACTCGACCGACACGTGGGCCGGCCTCGCCCTCGTGCGCACCGTCGTCCCGTACGCCGCCGTCCGCGGCGCGGTGTGCACGGGGTCAGGCGCCGGCGAGCTCGCGCTCGACGAGCGGCGCCACCTCGGTGCCGAGCAGCTCGATCGCCCGCAGCACGTGGGCGTGCGGGAGTGTGCCCACGCTGACGTGCAGGAGGAAGCGCTCGATCCCGAGCGTCTCGCGCATCAGCACGATCTTGCGGGCGACCTGCTCCGGGGTGCCGAGGACGAGCGAGCCGCCCGGGTCGGTCATCGCTGAGAACGCCTCCGGGGTCATGGGGCTCCAACCCCGCTCGCGGCCCAGCGCCGTCATCGCGGCCGCGTACGACGGGTAGTACTCGCGCCTCGCCTGCTCTGAGGTGGGCGCGACGTAGCCGTGCGCGTGGACGGCGAACGGCGCCTGCGCGGGGTCGTGCCCGCCCGACTCGAGCGCGCGGCGGTGCAGGTCGGCGAGCGGCGCGAACGCGGCCGGCGACCCGCCGATGATCGCGAGCGCGACGGGCAGCCCGAGCAGCCCGGCGCGCACCACCGACTGCGGGTTGCCACCGACGCCGACCCAGACGGGCAGCGGGTCCTGCTGCGGCCGGGGGTGCACCTCGGCGTCGCGCAGCGCCGGGCGGAAGCGGCCGGACCAGGTCACCCGCTCCGAGGCGCGCAGAGCCAGGAGCAGCTCCAGCTTCTCGGCGAACAGGTCGTCGTAGTCCTCGAGGTCGTAGCCGAACAGCGGGAACGACTCGACGAACGAGCCCCGCCCGGCGATGACCTCGGCGCGGCCGTCGGACAGCAGGTCGAGCGTCGCGTACTCCTGGAACACCCGGACCGGATCGGCGCTGCTCAGCACGCTGACGGCGCTGGTGAGGCGGATGGTGCGGGTGCGCGCCGCCGCGGCGGCGAGCACGACGGCGGGTGCGGAGGCGGCGAAGTCGGCCCGGTGGTGCTCGCCGACCCCGTAGACCCCGAGGCCGGCCTGCTCGGCGACCTCCACCTCCTCGACGAGGTCGCGCAGCCGCTGGCCCGGCGAGACGGTGCGCCCCGTCCCCGGGTCGGGGTGGACCTCCGCGAACGTCGTGATCCCGAACTTCATGCCGCCTCCTGTCGCGCTGCCGGCCCGCGTGCTG
>JALYNK010000231.1 GCA_030773235.1 Actinomycetota bacterium
CACCGGCGCCACGACCGCCGCCCCGCTCGTCCGCGAGTGTACGAGGGCATCTACGGCCTGGACGGCCGGCGCGCCGCGCTGCCCGGCGGCCGGCTGCCGGACCGCCTGCCGGACCGCCTGCCGGACCTGCGGCGGGCCGCACCGGCGGCGGCCCCGTGAGCGGCGCTCCCGCCCGGCTACGCCTGGATGCCGTGCTGGTGCTGGCCGTGGCTGCACTCGTGGCGCTGGGGTCGCTCCTCGTCTGGAGCGCGACCCGGCAGCGGCTGCTCGCCGCCGGCACCGATCCCGACGCCCTCCTGCACAAGCACCTGCTCAACGCCGCCATCGGCACCGTGCTCGCGGTCGGCGTCACGGTCGTGCAGCCACGCGCGCTGCGGGCGTACGCCGTGCCGGTGTACGCCGCCGCCTGCCTCGGCCTGGTCGCCGTGCTGTCGCCGCTCGGCAGCACGATCAACGGCGCGCACTCGTGGATCGTGCTGCCCGCGGGCTTCCAGGTGCAGCCGTCCGAACCCGCCAAGGTCGCTCTCGTCGTCGGGCTCGCCGCGGTGCTCGGCGGGCGGCGGCCGGACGTGCTCGGCGAACGCCGGGACGACGCGCCGCCCGGCTCCCGCGACGTCGTGGTGGGCCTCGCGCTCGCCGCGCTGCCGATGGCGCTCGTCATGCTCCAGCCGGACCTCGGCACCACGCTCGTGCTCGTCGCGCTCGTGCTCGGCGTCCTCACCGTCGCCGGGACCTCGGCCCGGTGGCTCGTCGGCCTGCTCGCCGCCGGCGTCGTCGTCTGCCTCGCCGCGGTGCAGCTCGGCGTCCTGAGCCAGTACCAGGTCGACCGGTTCGCCGCCTTCGCCGATCCGACGCTCGACCCGCGGGGCGTCGGCTACAACACCGGGCAGGCGCGCATCGCGATCGGCTCGGGCGGCCTGTTCGGCACGGGGCTGTTCCAGGGCACGCAGACCAGCGGCCGGTTCATCCCCGAGCAGCAGACCGACTTCGTCTTCACCGTCGCCGGCGAGGAGCTCGGGCTCGTCGGCGCGGGCGGGCTGGTCCTGCTGCTCGGCGTCGTGCTGTGGCGCGGACTGCGCATCGCCGGCCGGGCGCACGACCCGTTCGGGCGGCTGGTCGCTGCCGGCGTCGTCACCTGGTTCGCGTTCCAGAGCTTCGTCAACATCGGCATGACCCTCGGGATCACGCCGGTGACCGGCCTGCCGCTGCCCTTCGTGTCGTACGGCGGCTCGGCGATGTTCGCCAACCTCGCCGCGGTCGGGCTGCTGCTCAACGTCGACCGCCGCGCCCGCACGCCCGTGCGCGCGGACCGCGGAGTGCGCGCCCGCCCGTAGCCTGGCCGCATGCCCGGACAGAGCGTGTTCGCCCGCCTGGAGCCCCTGCTCGCACAGGTGCAGAAGCCGATCCAGTACGTCGGCGGCGAGCTCAACAGCACCGGGCGGCCGTGGGAGGACGCCGACGTCCGCTGGGCGCTGCTGTACCCGGACGCGTACGAGGTCGGCCTGCCCAACCAGGGCATCATGATCCTGTACGAGATCCTCAACGAGCAGCCCGGCGTGCTCGCCGAGCGGACGTACAGCGTCTGGCCCGACCTCGCCGCGCTGATGCGCGCGCACGGCGTGCCCGCCTTCACGGTCGACGGCCACCGGCCGCTCCGCGACTTCGACGTGCTCGGCGTGAGCTTCCCGACCGAGCTCGGCTACACCAACCTGCTCGAGCACCTCGACCTCGCCGGCATCCCGATCGCGGCGGCCGACCGCACCGACGAGCACCCGCTCGTGATCGCCGGCGGGCACGCCGCGTTCAACCCCGAGCCGGTCGCGCGCTTTCTCGACGCGGCCGTCCTCGGCGACGGCGAGCAGGTCGTGCTGGAGATCAGCGAGGTGCTCCGGGAGGCGAAGACCGAGGGCGTCGGCCGCGAGGAGCGGCTGCGCCGCCTCGCGCAGGTCGAGGGCGTGTACGTCCCGGCGTTCTACGACGTCACGTACCTGGCCGACGGGCGCATCGCCCGCGTCGCGCCCAACCGCTCGGACGCGCCGTTCCGGGTCGGCAAGCGCACGACGATGGACCTCGACGCGTGGCCGTACCCCAAGCAGCCGCTCGTGCCGCTCGCCGAGGTCGTCCACGAGCGCATGAGCGTGGAGATCTTCCGCGGCTGCACGCGGGGCTGCCGGTTCTGCCAGGCCGGCATGATCACGCGTCCGGTCCGCGAGCGCTCCATCACCGGCGTCGGGGACATGGTCGCGCAGGGCCTGCAGGCCACCGGCTACGAGGAGGTCGGACTGCTCTCGCTGTCCAGCGCCGACCACAGCGAGATCGCCGACATCACCAGGGGCCTCGCCGACCGGTACGAGGGGACGCAGACCTCGCTGTCCCTGCCCAGCACCCGCGTCGACGCGTTCAACATCGACCTCGCTCAGGAGCTCAGCCGCAACGGGCGCCGCTCCGGGCTGACCTTCGCGCCGGAGGGCGGCAGCGAGCGGCTGCGCCGGGTCATCAACAAGACGGTCACGCACGACGACCTGATCACCACCGTCACGGCGGCGTACGCCGCGGGCTGGCGGCAGGTGAAGCTGTACTTCATGTGCGGTCTGCCGACGGAGACCGACGAGGACGTCCTCGAGATCGCGCAGATGGCGCGCGACGTCATCCGGGCCGGCCGCGCGGCGACGGGCACCCGCGACGTGCGGTGCACGGTGTCGATCGGCGGCTTCGTGCCGAAGCCGCACACACCGTTCCAGTGGGCCGCGCAGCTCGACGCGGAGGGCACCGACCGGCGCCTCAAGCTGCTGCGCAGCGCGATCTCCAGCGACCGCGACCTCGGCAAGGCGATCGGCTTCCGCTACCACGACGGCAAGCCGGGCATCGTCGAGGGCCTGCTGTCCCGCGGCGACCGCCGGGTCGCCGACGTGATCGAGGCGGTCTGGCGCGACGGCGGCCGGTTCGACGGCTGGAGCGAGCACTTCAGCTACGAGCGCTGGATGCGCTGCGCGGAGCAGGTCGGGGTCGACGTCGCCTGGTACACCACCCGCGAGCGCGGTGAGGCCGAGGTGCTCCCGTGGGACCACCTCGACTCCGGGCTCGACAAGGAGTGGCTCTGGGACGACTGGCAGGACGCGCTGGCCGAGCAGGACCTCGAGGACTGCCGCTGGACGCCCTGCTTCGACTGCGGCGTGTGCCCGCAGATGGGCACCGAGATCCAGGTGGGACCCACCGGTCGCACGCTGCTGCCGCTCAGCCCGGTCTGAGCCGCCGGTCCGAGTGCACCCGGTCTGAGTCCCCATGGCCCGACGCGTCCCCGAGGGGCCGCCCCCGCCGCCCGCGGTGCAGCGGCTGCGGCTGCAGTACGCCAAGCGCGGCCGGTTGCGCTTCACGAGCCACCGGGACATCGCCCGCGCCTTCGAGCGCGCGCTGCGCCGCGCGCAGGTGCCGATGGCGTACTCCGCCGGCTTCTCCCCGCACCCCCGCATCAGCTGGGTCGGGGCCGCCCCCACCGGCGTCGCCTCCGAGGCCGAGTACGTCGAGGTGGCCCTGGCCCGGTGCGTCGAGCCGGACGCGCTGCGGGCCGAGCTCGACGCCAGCCTCCCCGCCGGCC
>JALYNK010000232.1 GCA_030773235.1 Actinomycetota bacterium
TTGCGGCCGACGTCGCGGCGCACCCGGGCCAGCACGTCCGCGGGCTCGGTGAGCGGCATGGTGCTCCTCCCTCAGCTCTCGCGGGCGGTCCGGCCGCCCCGCCCGTCAGGACCCTGCTCCCCACGGCCCTGCCCCCCACGGCCCTGCTGCCCGGGACGCTGCTCTCCGGCACGCTGTTCTCCAGAACGTCGCCCCTCGCGCAGGCTCTGCACCTGCGCCCGCTCCTCGCGCAGCGCGTCGTCGAGCCGCCGCACGGTGCGGTGCAGGTCCGACACCTGCTCACGCAGGCGCGCGACATCGGTCGCGGCGGGCAGGTTGACGCGGTGGAGCAGCGAGCGCGTCGTCCGCTCGATGCGCCGGTTGACCTCGGCCCGCAGCCGCAGCGCGAGCCCGGCGGCGTCGGCGAACTGCTCGGTCTGCACGACCTGCTCCAGCCGGCTGCCCACCGGCCGCTCCACCGCGTCGTACGCCTTGCGCCACAACGGCTTGTCCGCCACCCGCGCCTCCGCTCGTCGGCTGCAGTGTCCGCCCCGGTTGTCCCGACCCGCGCGGGGGCACGGGGATTTCCGGCGGGCGACGGGAGGGGCGCGGTGCGGCGGACGGGCAGGACCGACACGTGACGCTGGTGCGCGTCGGCTCCGGCCTGTCCGCGACCCGGCTGCACGTCACCCGCGAGGGGTCCGGCGAACCGCTGCTGTGGATCACCGGGTTCGCCATCAGCAGCGAGATCTTCGACCCGGTGATCGGCCACTACGCGGCGTCGTACGACTGCGTGAGGTACGACAACCGCGGCGCCGGACGGTCCGAGACGCCCTGGTGGCCTGCGTCGATGGCGGAGCTCGCCACCGACGCCGTGCGGCTGCTGGACGCGCTCGGAATCGACAGCGCCCACGTCTACGGCCTGTCGATGGGCGGCATGATCGCGCAGGAGATGGCGATCCGCTTCCCCGACCGGGTGCGGGCTCTCGTGCTGGGCGGCACCACGCACGGCGGGCCGCGCGCGGCACTGCCCTCGCCGGCCGTCGCCGCGGTGCTCGGCAGCCGCGGCGCCCCGCCCGCTGTGCGCGCCGAGCTCGTGGCGCGCGCGCTGTTCACCGACGCGTACCGGCGCGAGCACCCCGACGAGGTGGCCGGGCACCTGCAGCGGCTGGCCGCCCACCCGGCGAGCCTGCGCGGGGTCCTGAGCCACGTGCTCGCGTCCTCCACGCACGAGACCCGGTCGCGGCTGGCTCTCGTGCAGGCTCCGACGCTCGTGATGCACGGCGAGCTCGACCGGTTCACCCCGGTCGCCAACGCGGAGTACCTCGCCGAGCGCATCCCCGACGCCACCCTGGCCATCGTCCCGGGCACCGCGCACGTCTACCTGCTGGAGGAGCCCG
Organism: Actinomycetota bacterium; assembly: GCA_030773235.1. Classification (GTDB taxonomy): domain Bacteria; phylum Actinomycetota; class Actinomycetes; order Mycobacteriales; family SCTD01; genus JALYNK01. The sequence continues at coordinate 1,380 of JALYNK010000232.1, forward strand.
AGCTGTCCGCCCGGCTGTTCCTCTCCTGGCTGGCCGCCCGCTCCCCCGTACGCACGGGGCGGCCGCTGACCGGGCTGGCCGCCGCAGCCGAGCCCGTGACCCGCGCGCTCGGTCTCCCGCTCGGTGCCGCGCGCGCCGCCGCGTCGCTCGCCACGGGTCCCTTCCGCCCCCGCTGAGCCGCATCGCGCGCCGGAACCGCCGACCGGTCTCTGCCCCCGGCGCGTGTCGCAGCGCAGAGCGACCGGTGTCTCATCGACAGCACGGTTGACCCGGCGCTGCGCGGCAAGCCTCCGCCCGCCGTCGCACCCCTGGCCGCGTCCGACCGCCTCCGCGGCCCGACGTCCGCGCTCGCCCCCCGTCCCGGAGAGCCGTGCAGATCATCTCGATCCCCGAGCACCAGCTGCTCGTCTTCTTCGTGCAGTTCGCGCTCCTGCTGGCGCTCGCCCGGTTGCTCGGGGGCCTCATGCTGCGCATCGGGCAGCCCAGCGTCATCGGCGAGATCTTCGCCGGCGTGCTGCTCGGGCCGACGGTGCTCGGTGCGCTGTGGCCGGAGGGAGCGCACTGGCTGTTCCCGCCGGAGGCGGCGAGCTCGGCGATGCTGCTCGTCGTCGGGTGGGTCGGGATCCTCATGCTGCTGGCCCTCACCGGCTTCGAGACCGATCTCGGGCTGATCCGCCAGCTCGGGCGGGCAGCGGTGCTCGTCGCCACCGGCAGCGTCGTCGTGCCGTTCGCGTTCGGCCTCGGCACGGCGTACCTGCTGCCGGGGCAGTTCCTCGGCGAGGGCACGCAGCGGACGGTCTTCGCGCTCTTCCTCGCCACCGCGCTGAGCATCTCGTCGCTGCCGGTCATCGCGAAGATCCTCAGCGAGCTGGGACTCACCCGGCGCAACTTCGGCCAGCTCACCATCGCGGCCGGCATGGCGAACGACGTCGTCGGCTGGCTGCTCCTGGGTGCCATCGCGAGCCTCGCCCGTTCGGGGGCCCTCGACGTGGGCCGGCTCGCCCTCACCGTGGTCGGGATGGCGGTCTTCCTCGTCGTCATGTTCACCGCCGGGCAGCGCCTGGTCGACCGGGCGCTACGCCGGGTCCGCGAGCGCTCCGGGGGAGTCTCCGGCGCGCTCACGGTGACTCTCGTCGTGGTCTTCGCCGCCGGCGCCATCACGCAGGCGCTCGGGGTCGAGGCGGTCCTCGGCGCGTTCGTCGCCGGCGTCGTCATCGGACGCTCGCGCTACCAGGACACCCGCGTCACCAGCACCATGGAGACGGTCACCGCAGCGGTGTTCGCCCCGCTGTTCTTCGCCGCCGCGGGGCTGCGCGTCGAGCTCGCGCTGCTCGCCGACCCGGTCGTGCTGCTCTGGTCGGTCGTCGTCGTCGCCGTGGCGAGCGCCGGCAAGTTCGCGGGTGCGTACGTCGGCGGACGCCTGGCACGCCTGGCCCCGGCGGAGTCGTTCGCCCTGGGCGCCGGGCTCAACGCGCGCGGCGCTCTCGAGATCGTCATCGCGACGGTGGGGCTGTCGCTCGGGATCCTCAACACCCGCAGCTACACCGTCGTGGTCATCATGGCGATCGCGACCTCCATGGCCGCTCCGCCGCTGCTGCGCGCCGTCACCCGCCGCTGGCAGGGCAGCGAGGAGGAGCAGCGCCGCCTCGAGCACGAGGAGACGCTGAGCAACAACCTGCTCGTCCGCCCGGAGCCGGTGCTCATCCCCGTCGAGCGGCCCGCGGAGTCGCTGCTCGCCGGCAAGCTCGTCGATCTCGCCTGGCCGGCCGGGCAGCCCGCGACGGTCCTCGGCGTCGGCAGCGCCAGCCCGTCAGCGATGCGGCTCGTCAGCGAGGTGGTCGAGCGGCGGCCGGTCGAGGCCGTCGAGGCGCTCGGGACCCGGCCGCTGGACGCGGTGCTGCACCAGCTGCAGCTCGGCTACAGCGTGGTCGGCATCGGGTCGCAGGAGGGCGTCGAGGAGGGCGGCTTCATGTCAGCGCTCACCGACCGCCTGCTCGTCGCCGCGCCGCTGCCCGTGCTCGTCGTGCAGAGCGGGCCGACCGCGCGGCTGGACGCCTTCACCGGGTTCTCGCGCATCCTCGTCCCGGTCGCCGGGACGCTGCCGAACCGGCTCGCGCAGGAGGTGGCGTTCAGCGCCGCGGCGACCGCCGGCGCGGAGCTCGTCCTCGCGCACGTCGTGCCCACCGCGCCGGGCGAGGCG
>JALYNK010000233.1 GCA_030773235.1 Actinomycetota bacterium
GCGCTGCGGGGCGTCCCCGGCGCCGCCCGTCGTACCGCCGCGCTGCGTCCGGTCGGCGCGCTCCTGCCGTACGCCGTGGCCGGGCCGGTCGGGCTCGCGCTCGGCGGGGTCCTCACGTGAAGCGGGCCGCGGTCGGGCTGCTCCTCCTGCTGCTCGTCGGGCTCGTCGTCGCCGACCGGTACGGCGAGCGGGTCGCCGAGCGGCGCATCGCCGAGCAGGTCGCGGCGGATCTGGGCACGACGCCGGACGTCGAGATCGACGGCGTCTTCCTCCTGCAGGCGGTGCGCGGGCGCTACGACCGCATCCGGGTGACCGCGGACCAGGTGCGCCTGCGCGACGTCCCGGTGCGCGACTTCGCCGCGACGCTCACCGGCGTCGACCTGCCGGTGCGCACCGCGCTGCGCGGCGCGCCCGACGGCGTTCCGGCCGAGCAGCTGCGCAGCACCGGCCTGCTCGCATGGGACGACCTCGAGCGGCGGCTCGGAGGGCAGCTGCAGCTGGGCGCCGCCGGCGACCAGGTGCGGGTGTCCGGCACCGTCGCCGCGTTCGGGCAGCAGGCCCCCGCGGAGGCGCGCGCCGACGTCGCGGTCGAGGGGGACGTGCTCGTGCTGCGCGTCCGGTCGCTCACCGTGGGCGGGCAGAGCTACAGCGGGCCGCTGCCCGCCGCGCTCGGCGGCGACAGCGGGCTGCGCGTGCCCGTCCCCGAGCTGCCGTACGGCCTGCGACTCGCGTCCGCCCGCCCGCAGCAGGACGGTCTGCTCGTCGAGGGCCTCGGGCGCGACGTCGTGCTGCGCCCTGCCCGCGGGTGACGGGCCGGCCGGTGACGCGGCGGTGACCGGGACCGACCTGCGCCCCCTGCTGCGCGAGGCCGGCGCGCAGCCGGGGGAGCGCGCCACGCTGCTGCAGTTCTCCACCGCCTTCTGCGCTCCCTGCCGGGCCACCCGCACCGTGCTGGCCGACGTCGCGCGGCGGTCGCCCGGCGTCGTGCACGTGGAGCTGGACGCCGAGGCCCACCTCGACCTCGTGCGGCGGCTCGGCGTCACGGGGACCCCCACGACACTGGTCGTCGACGCCGAGGGCCGCGAGGTGGTGCGGGCCGCCGGGCGCCCCGGCCGCGCCCAGGTGCTCGGCCAGCTGGGCGCACTGCCGGGTTGAGACCGGCCCGGCCGCCGGGACCGACCCGTTACCCTCCCTGCCATGCAGCTGCCGCTGGTCAAGCGCCGCACGGTCGACCTGTGCCGCCTCGACAGCTGCCTGTGTCCGTCCGCCTGACCTGCCGGTCAGCTCCCCGGACCCTCCCGGCGCCGCCGCAGCCGCCGTTGCTGCCGGCGCCTGCCGCTACCTGAACTCGGTACCTGAGTTCCCCCCTGATCGCCCGCCCGAAGCTGAGGAGCCCCTGCATGAGTCGCGAGAACGTGCTCGTCGACGCCGACTGGGTCGAGAGCCATCTCGACGCTCCGGACGTCGTGCTCGTGGAGGTTGACGAGGACGTCTCCGCGTACGACACCGGCCACATCCGCGGCGCTGTGCGGCTGGACTGGAAGACCGAGCTGCAGGACCAGGTCCGCCGCGACTTCGTCGACCGCGGGCAGTTCGAGCAGCTCATGGGCCGCAAGGGCGTCGGCAACGACGACACCGTCGTGCTCTACGGCGGCAACAACAACTGGTTCGCCGCGTACGCCTACTGGTACTTCAAGCTCTACGGCCACCGCGACGTGAAGCTGCTGGACGGCGGGCGCAAGAAGTGGGAGCTCGACGGCCGCGAGCTCGTTCAGGACGTGCCCGAGCGCCCGACGACGCAGTACACGGCGCAGGAGCAGGACCTCAGCATCCGCGCGTTCCGCGACGAGGCGGTCGCCGCGATCGGCAACCAGAACCTCGTCGACGTCCGCAGCCCCGACGAGTTCAGCGGCAAGTTGCTGGCCCCCGCGCACCTGCCGCAGGAGCAGTCGCAGCGCGCCGGCCACATCCCCACCGCGATCAACGTGCCGTGGAGCAAGGCCGCGAACGACGACGGCACGTTCAAGAGCGACGACGAGCTCCGCAAGCTGTACGCGGAGGCGGGCCTCGACACCTCGAAGTCGACCATCGCCTACTGCCGCATCGGCGAGCGCTCCTCGCACACCTGGTTCGCGCTGCACGAGCTGCTCGGCGAGCCCGACGTGAAGAACTACGACGGGTCGTGGACCGAGTACGGCAGCCTCGTCGGCGTGCCGGTCGAGAAGGACGTCTGATATGTGCGGAGCACCCGACCAGGACACGCTCGCGCCGCTCACGCCCGGCAGCGGGGAGACCGTGGTGCAGGGGCGCGTGGTGAAGGGCGGCGCTCCGCTGCCCGGTGCGTACGTCCGGCTGCTCGACGGGACCGGCGAGTTCACCGCCGAGGTGCAGACCTCCGCGACCGGGCAGTTCCGGTTCTTCGCCGCTGACGGCGAGTGGACGCTGCGGGTGCTCGCGCCCGGTCAGGTGGTCGACTCGCCCGTGCGCGCTACGCAGGGCCAGGTGACCGAGACCGTCGTCGAGGTCCCCTCCTGACGGTCGAGGCCGGCCTGAGGGGCGAGGCCGGCCGGGCACGAGCGGCGGCCGGCCCGGCGGTAGGCTGACCAGGTGCTGGAGATCTTCTACACCGGGCTCCTCGTCCTCGTCGCCGTGTTCATCACGTGGTTCTCGGTCTACGTGGTCTACAAGCTGTACGAGGGCCAGCGCTGACGGCTGAGGGGCCGACCGGGTCCGCGGCGGACGAGCAGGACGCCGCGCCCGGTCTGCACCCGGCGCTCGAGCCGCTGCGCTGGCTCGTCGGGCGCTGGGAAGGTGTCGGCGCGCTCGTCTACCCGACGATCGCCGACCGCTCGTACGTCCAGCGGGTCGAGGTCGCGCACGACGGCCGTCCGTTCCTGCAGTACGCGTCCCGCTCCTGGCTGCTGGAGCCGGACGGCACCCGCGGCCGACCGGGCGCCAGCGAGACCGGCTGGTGGCGGCCGGGCTCGGGGCCGCACGAGGCCGAGTTCCTGCTCGCGCACCACACCGGGGTCGTGGAGGTGCTCGTCGGCCGCGTGGCGTTCGGCAAGGCCGAGCTCGCCAGCGACCTCGTCGCCCGCACGGCCACCGCCAAGGAGGTCACGGCGACGACGCGTCTCTACGGCAGCGTCGAGGGCGATCTCGCGTACGTCGTGGAGATGGCGGCGGTCGGGCAGCCACTGCAGCCGCACCTGTCGGCCCGGCTCTCGCCGCTCGGCGGTCAACTCACCTGACCCCGGACACGCAGAACCCCCGGGCACTTCCACTGCGTTGATGCAGTGGGCCAGCTGGACGAATGCTGGCGCCCGGGGGGCGGTGTCTGCGTGGATTCGCCGTCGCCGTCACAGGGCGAGCGGTGAAGACCAGCCGGTCCTTGCAACGGCGTCCTAGCGGACAGCCACCTCACGCGTCCGATGAGCACACAAAGTGTCGGACCACCTCCTCTCTCGTGTGCGACCAGCGTAGGTCAGCCGCGCGCCGCTGTCATCTGAGACGCCGCTCACGCCGTGTCGCCGGATACAGCGGTGCCGCGGTCGACCGGTGTCGTGGTCGGCG
>JALYNK010000234.1 GCA_030773235.1 Actinomycetota bacterium
TCCGTGCCGGCGCCCGGAGACGGGCCCGCAAGGCGCGCGACCGGTTGCGCGAGCGGGTGGACGACGTCGCCGAGACCCAGCTGCTCGCCCCCCTCGCCGAGCAGCGCGCCGCGCACACGACGTTCTGCCGGGGCCTCGAGCGCGCGGCCGCCTAGGAGCCGCGCCGCGGGCGCCTCCCGGACCGCTTGTCCGTCCGGAGCGACGTCCGCACCGCCGCTCGACGTCGCCCCAGGCGCACAAGCGCCGGAGTCCGAGGGAGTCCACTCCCGGGACTGCGCTGTCAGCCGGCGAGGGCGCGCTCGTAGACCTCTCGGGTGCGGACGGCGATCGCGTCCCAGCCGAAGGACGTCACGGCGCGCTCCCGACCGGCGGCGCCCATCCGCGCCGCGCGGGCCGGGTCGCCGAGCAGCTCGCCGACGCGGGCCGCCAGCCCGGCCTCGAACGCCGCCGGGTCGCGCTCGTCGTACGGCACCAGCAGGCCGGTCCCGCCGTCGACGACGACCTCGGGGATGCCACCGACCGCCGACGCGACGACCGCCGTGCCGCACGCCATGGCCTCGAGGTTGACGATGCCGAGCGGCTCGTACACCGACGGGCAGACGAACACGGTGGCGTGCGACAGCAGCTGCACCACCGACGCCTTGGGCAGCATGTCGCGGATCCACACCACGCCCGACCGCCGAGCCCGCAGCTGCTCCACGAGCCTTTCGGTCTCGGCCGCGATCTCCGCCGTGTCCGGGGCACCGGCGCAGAGCACCAGCTGGCCGGGCAGGTCCGCGGCGGCGCGCAGCAGGTGCGCGAGCCCCTTCTGCCGGGTGATGCGGCCGACGAACACGGCGTACGGGACGGCGGGGTCGACCCCGTGCCGCTCCAGCACGTCGGTCTCCGCGACCGGCGCGTACACGTGCGGGTCGATCCCGTTGTGCACCACGTGGACGCGGGCGGGGTCGACCTCGGGGTACACCTCGAGGACGTCGCGCCGCATCCCCTCGCTGACCGCGATGACCGCGGCCGCGCCCTCCACCGCCACCCGCTCGACCCAGCTCGACACGCGGTATCCGCCGCCGAGCTGCTCGGCCTTCCAGGGCCGGTGCGGCTCCAGCGAGTGGGTGGTGAGCACGTGCGGCACTCCGTGCAGGAGCGCGGCGACGTGCCCCGCCAGGTCCGCGTACCAGGTGTGCGAGTGCAGGACGTCGCACGCCGCCGTCGCTGAGGCGATCTGCAGGTCCACCGACAGGGTCTGCAGCGCGGCGTTCGCCGAGGCGAGCCGCGGGTCGGGGGAGTGCGCCGTCGCGCCGGCCCGCGGGGCGCCGAAGCAGTGGACGTCCACCTCGACACCGGCCCGACGCAGCTGCGGCACGAGCTCCTCGACGTGCACGCCCGCTCCGCCGTAGACCTCCGGCGGCCACTCCCGCGTCAGCAGACCCACCCGCAGCCCCGTCATGTCGAGGACGGTAACGGCGCAGGTCGCAGCAGTACCGGATCGCAGTGGTAGGAGTACGCCATGAGAGACGGCCCGCGAGTCCTCGGCATCGTGCTGGCAGGCGGCGCCGGCAAGCGGCTGGCACCGCTGACCGCGGACCGCGCCAAGCCCGCCGTGCCGTTCGGCGGCATCTACCGCCTCATCGACTTCGTGCTGTCCAACCTCGTCAACGCGGGTTATCTGCGCATCGTCGTGCTCACGCAGTACAAGTCCCACTCGCTGGACCGGCACATCACGACGACCTGGCGGATGTCGACGTTGGTCGGCAACTACGTGACCACGGTGCCCGCACAGCAGCGGCTCGGCCCGCAGTGGTTCCAGGGCTCGGCGGACGCGATCTACCAGAGCCTCAACCTGGTCTACGACGACAAGCCCGACCACGTGGTCGTCTTCGGGGCCGACCACGTCTACCGCATGGACCCGCGGCAGATGGTCGACCAGCACATCGACAGCGGTGCCGGCGTGACGGTCGCCGGCATCCGGGTGCCGCGGGGAGAGGCGTCGCAGTTCGGCGTCATCCGCACCGCGGCAGACGGCCGGGACATCGAGGCGTTCCTCGAGAAACCGGCCGATCCGCCGGGCCTGCCCGACGACCCGGACAGCACGTTCGCGTCGATGGGCAACTACGTCTTCAGCACCGAGGCGCTGCTCGAGGCGGTCCGCGAGGACGCCGGGGACGAGGGCTCCGTCCACGACATGGGTGGCAACATCATCCCGATGCTGGTCGGCCAGGGCCGCGCGCACGTGTACGACTTCCGCGACAACGACGTGCCGGGCTCCACCGACCGCGACCGCGGTTACTGGCGCGACGTCGGGACGCTCGACAGCTACTACGACGCGCACATGGACCTCATCTCGGTCCACCCCGTCTTCAACCTCTACAACCGGCGCTGGCCGATCCTCACGTCGCTGAGCCCCGACCCCCCGGCCAAGTTCGTCTTCGAGGAGCCCGGCCGCACCGGCCAGGCGCTCGACAGCCTCGTCAGCCCGGGCGTGATCCTGTCCGGCGGCTGCGTGCGGCGGTCGGTCCTGTCACCGGGCGTACGCGTGCACAGCGGCGCCGAGGTCGACGGCGGCGTCCTCATGAACGGCGTCGACGTCGGGCGTCGGGCGCGGCTCGGCCGGGTGATCCTCGACAAGAACGTCGTCGTCGAGCGCGGTGTCGAGATCGGCGTCGACCCGGCGGCCGACCGCGAGCGCGGCCTCACCGTGACCGCGGGCGGCGTCACGGTGGTCGGCAAGGGCCAACGGGTGCGCGCGTGAGACGACCGTCGCGGCCGGCGGACACCCGGCCGGCGGGTTGACGTCGGGCCGTACGGGCGGGAGGTGGTCCGGGTGAGGGTGCCGCTGAGGCACCTCCGGTCAGCTCCGCAGCGGACGATCGGCCGCGACGCGTTGCGGAGCGCCGAGAACGGGCACACCCGGCGCCCGCCGCCGCAGCAGGCGCCGCCGCACCACCGCCGCTCCGACCTGCCGTCGCGGCAGGGCACAACGGCGCGCCTCCGCGCGTTGTCCTGCGCGCACCACGAGAGGGAGAGAGCCCCACCATGGCCACCGACTACGACCAGCCCCGCCGCAGCGACGCGGACGACCTCGGCGAGGACAGCCTCGAGGAGCTCAAGGCCCGCCGAGCGGAGGCGCAGTCGAGCACCGTCGACGTCGACGAGGCCGACCTCAACGAGGCGCTCGAGCTGCCGGGCGCCGACCTGTCCGGCGAGGAGCTCACCGTGCGGGTGCTGCCGAAGCAGAGCGACGAGTTCACCTGCTCGTCCTGCTTCCTCGTCCACCACCGCAGCCAGCTGGCCTCCGAGGCAGGCGGCTCGCCGATCTGCCGCGAGTGCGCCGCCTGACCTCGGCTCCGACGTAGGCACCCCGTCCGGCGCATGACCGCCCGCACCCCGACGGCGCCCAGCCCTGCGCTGTCCGCCGAGGAGGTCGTGGCGGTGCAGCTGGAGGCCCTGCGCACCGAGCCCCGGCACGGCGGGGCCGGTCCGGGGGTGCGGGTGGCCTGGGCCTTCGCCAGTCCCGGCAACCGCGCGGCCACCGGGCCGCTCAGCCGGTTCGCTGCGATGCTGCGCA
>JALYNK010000235.1 GCA_030773235.1 Actinomycetota bacterium
GTCGCAGACCCGCGCGACGGCGGTGCCCTCCCCGGTCACGGCGGCGCGGCGCAGCGCGGACGCGGCGACCGTCTCCGCGGCGGCGACGGCGAGGCGGGCCGAGACGCCCGAGCGCTGGTCGACCTGCGGGCTGTCGCGCACCAGCCGCGTGAAGCGGGCGATCACCTCGAGCAGGTGGTCGGGGACGTGCACCTCGGCGCCGTCCCACGACAGCTGCGCCTCCTGGCGGATGACGCGCAGCTCGTCCGCCAGCCGCAGCGGGTAGTGCGTGCGGACCTCCGCGCCGAACCGGTCCTTGAGCGGCGTGATGATCCGGCCGCGGTTGGTGTAGTCCTCCGGATTCGCGCTGGCCACGACGAGCAGGTCCAGCGGCAGCCGCAGCGTGTAGCCGCGCACCTGGATGTCGCGCTCCTCGAGCACGTTGAGCAGCGCGACCTGGATGCGCTCGGCGAGGTCGGGAAGCTCGTTGACGCTGAAGATCCCGCGGTTCGTGCGCGGCACCAGCCCGTAGTGGACGGTCTCGGGGTCACCGAGCGTGCGGCCCTCGGCGACCTTGATCGGGTCGACGTCGCCGATGAGGTCGCCCACCGACGTGTCGGGGGTGGCGAGCTTCTCGCCGTAGCGCTCGCTCCGGTGCTTCCACCCGACCGGCGTCGCGTCGCCCTGCGTCGCCACCAGCCGGACGCAGCGCACGCACACCGGGGCGTACGGGTGGTCGTTGACCTCGCAGCCCTGCACGACCGGCGTCCACTCGTCGAGCAGCCCGACGAGCGTGCGGACGAGGCGGGTCTTGCCCTGCCCGCGCTCGCCCAGGAGCACGAGGTCGTGCCCGGCGAGCAGCGCGCGCTCGACCTCGGGCTGCACGGTCTCCTCGAAGCCGAGGATCCCGGGGAGCGTCGGCTCGCCGGCCACGAGGCGGGCGAGCAGGTTCGCGCGGATCTCCGCCTTGACCGGCCGGTGGACGTGCCCGGACGCGCGGAGCGCGCCGAGCGAGGTCGGCAGGGGCGGACCGGGGTCGAGCGCCGTCACTCGCCGACAGTACGTCCGGGATCTCCGCGGCGCGACGCGCGCGCGGAGCCTGCCTGGGCGCCCGGGCACGGGTCGGCGCGCCGGGCATCATGCGCCCGTGGCCGACCCCTCCGCTCCCGTCCTCGCCATCGACATCGGGGGCACGAAGCTCGCCGCGGCCCTCGTCGACCCGGACGGGACGCTCCGGCGGGCGCAGCGGGTGCCGACGGGGGCGCAGCCGTGGCGGTCGCTCGCCGGCCTGCTCGACGACGTGCGCGGCGGCGAGGAGGTCGCCGGCGTGGGGGTCGGGTGCGGGGGGCCGATGCGGTGGCCGGAGGCGTACATCGCGCCGCTGAACACCCCCGGCTGGCGGGACGGGTTCGCGCTCGGCGACGCGCTCCGCGGGCAGTTCCCCGGGCTGCCGGTGCGGGTCCACAACGACGTCGTCGCGCTGGCCGCCGGTGAGCACTGGCAGGGCGCCGGCCGCGGCGTGGACCACCTGCTCGGCATGGTCGTCTCCACCGGCGTCGGCGGCGGCCTCATCTCGGCCGGGCGGGTGGTCGACGGCCGCACCGGCAATGCGGGCCACGTGGGTCACCTGGTGGTGGAGCCGGACGGGCCGCCCTGCGGCTGCGGGGGGCGGGGGTGCGTCGAGGCGGTCGCCCGGGGTCCGGCCACGGTCGCCTGGGCGCAGGAGCGGGGCAGCGGAGCGCGCAACGGCGGCGAGCTCGCCGAGCTGGCTCGGGCGGGCGACGAGGTGGCGCTCGCGGCGTTCGCACGGTCCGGACGTGCCCTGGGCCTCGGCATCGCCTCGGCCGCGGCGGCGTACGACGTGGGGCTCGTGCTGCTCGGCGGCGGGCTGTCGCAGGTGGGCGAGCCGCTGTGGGGACCGCTCCGGCAGACGGTCGCCGTCCACGCCCGGCTCGGCTTCCTCGCCGACCTGCGCGTCGAGCCTCCCGCTCTCGGCCAGGACAGCGGCCTCGTCGGCGCCGCCGCGCTCGTGCACCGCGGCGACCGGTACTGGTCGCCGACCGACTGACACGCGGGTCCGGCCCCGCGATCCGGGCCTGCTGCCTATGTTCCGCGGATGCCGGAGATCACGGACGACCACGGGGGGAAGGTCCGCGAGCAGACCGACGACGGGTTCGGCGCGCACGGCGCCGACCCGTACGCGGTCGACGGGCAGGAGGTGCGGGCCCTCGAGCTGCAGTTGCTCGTACCGCCGCCCGCGGGGCTGCCGGGCTGCGAGACCTGCGCCTACTGGGCGACGGGCACGCCGTCCCTCTGCCTCACCTGCGCCAACGCCGGCTCCGGAGCGACGGCGGCCGGCTGCACGCTGTGCGGCACGGAGGTCGCCGCTGACGGCACCTGCCCGAACACGGTGTGCACGCTGCCCGCCCCTTGTTCTCCCGGATCTCGACGGTGTGCGAACGGCCCGAGCGGATGTGGGCGGCGGTCTGGCGCTACAAGTACGACGAGCAGCAGGAGTGGGCCGGCCTGCTCGCCCGGCTGCTGGTCGGCCACCTGGAGGCGCACCGCGACGACCTCGGGACGTATGACGCGATCACCACCTGCGCGCTCTACGTCGGCCCGCAGGCCAACCGCCTCTGGGACCACCTGCGGCTCGTCCTCGACGCCGCGGCCGACCTCGCTCCGGAGTGGCCGTTCGCGCCCGACTGATCGTCAAGCGGGCGCCCACCGGCCGGTTCCTCGGGATCGGGGTCGAGGAGCGCCGGCAGATCGCCGAGGGCGAGCTGCGCGACGCCCTGTCCGTCCCCGAGCCGGAGCGGGTCGCGGGCAAGCGGGTGCTCGTCGTCGACGACGTCTTCTCCGAGGGCTTCTCGATGCGCGAGATGGCCCGGGTGCTGCGGCTGGCCGGCGCCGACGAGGTGGCCGGTCTGGTGTTCGCCCGGCGCAAGGGGGGCTGAGCCCGGCGCCGACGCCGTGCTGCGGACCGCCGGTCTGACGCAGGCGATGCCGGCGTTGGAGGTGTGCGTCGCAGGTGACTGGGAGACGCTCTCGCGGGTCGCGCGGCCTGTCCGGCCACGCGCGACTCCTCATCCCGAGCCTCCGTCCCGAGCTCCCTGACCCAGCCTCCCGGGAGGTCCTGTGCCTCAGCCCCGCCCTGCAGCTCCGCGACGTGTCGGCGTCGCCGTCGTCGGCCTCGGCGGAGCCGTGGCCACCACCGCGGTCGCCGGCCTGGAGCTGCTGCGGCTCGGCGCGTCCGGGCCCGACGGCCTCCCGCTGTCCGGCCTGGAGGTCGAGGGCGTTCCCGTGGAGGAGGCCACCGGTCTCGTCCCGTACGACGCCGTGGTGGTCGGCGGCTGGGACCTGGACGGCAGCGACCTGCGCAAGGCCGCCGAGCAGCACGGCGTGCTGGACCACCGCCAGCTCGACGTCGCCGGCCCGAGCCTGCAGGGCATCACGCCCTGGCCGGCGGCCGGCGACGAGGAGTTCTGCCGCAACGTCTAGCCGAGCGTGTTTTCCCTGGTCAGCGAGCTGCCGCCGTCGCTGAGTCCGCAGAGAGTCCGCAGGACGCCAGCAGTCCGCT
>JALYNK010000236.1 GCA_030773235.1 Actinomycetota bacterium
CCGAGCCCGCCGCCGCGGCGGCGCAGCTCGTGGATCAGGTGCAGCGCGATGCGGGCACCCGACATGCCGATCGGGTGGCCGAGCGAGATGGCGCCGCCGTTGACGTTGACCTTGTCGCGGTCGACGCCGAGCTCGCGCGTGGACTGGATGCCGACCTGCGCGAAGGCCTCGTTGAGCTCGTACAGGTCGACGTCGTCCGCGCTGAGCCCCTCCTTCTTCAGCGCCTGGAAGATGGCGCGCGCCGGCTGACTCTGCAGCGAGGCGTCCGGACCGGCGACGGTGCCGTGCGCACCGATCTCGGCGAGGATCGGGCAGCCCAGCTGCTCGGCCTTCTCGCGGCTCATGACGACGACGGCGCAGCCGCCGTCGGAGATCTGCGACGACGAGCCGGCGGAGATGGTGCCGTCGGCGTCGAAGGCGGCCTTGAGCTTGCCCAGCGACTCGGCGGTGGCCTCCGGCCGCACGCCCTCGTCGGTGGTGAACATGACCGGCTCGCCCTTGCGCTGCGGGATCGGCACCGGGACGATCTCCTCGTCGAACCGGCCGTCCTTCTGCGCCGCCGCCGCGCGGGCGTGCGAGTCGGCGGCGAACTCGTCCTGCTCCTGGCGGCTGATGTTCAGCTTCTTGCCGTACGCCTCGGTTCCGGCGCCCATCGCGACGTTGTCGAACGCGCAGAACAGGCCGTCGTGGGCCAACGTGTCGAGCAGCGTGCCGTTGCCGAAGCGGATGCCGGCGCGCGAGCCGGGGATGGCGTGCGGCGCGTTGGTCATCGACTCCATGCCGCCCGCGACGACGACGTCGTACTGCCCGGCGCGGATGAGGTTGTCGGCGAGCCCGATCGCGTTGAGCCCGGACAGGCACACCTTGTTGATGGTGACCGCGGGGACGTTCATCGGGATGCCGCCCTTGACCGCGGCCTGGCGCGCGGTGATCTGGCCCTGCGCGGCCTGCAGCACGTGACCCATGATCACGTAGTCGACCTGGTCACCGGGGATGCCCGCGCGCTCCAGCGCGGCCCTGATGGCGATGCCACCCAGGTCCATCGCCGTGAAGCCCTTGAGGCCCCCGGACATCTTGCCGATGGGGGTGCGAGCCCCGGAAACGATGACGGACGCGCCCACGCGGACCTCCAGGAGCGGTTGCGGCTGCCGCGAGCACGGCGTGCTCGCTCGGGAAACAGACCCTACGCTCGCGGGCCCACCGGGCTCGCGCCCGCTCCCGCTCAGGAGGGCTCCCGTGAGGCTCACGCAGATCGACCACGTCGGCATCGCGGTGCCGGACCTCGACGCGGCGATCGCGCTGTACGAGTCGGCGTTCGGCATGCGCTGCGTGCACGTCGAGGTCAACGAGGAGCAGGGCGTGCGCGAGGCGATGCTCGCCGTGGGCGACTCGGGCTCGTACGTGCAGCTGCTGGAGCCGCTGCGGCCCGACACGCCCATCGGCAAGTTCCTCGACCGCAGCGGTCCGGGGATCCAGCAGATGGCCTACCGCGTGGACGACCTCGACGAGGTCACCGAGCACCTGCGGGCGGCCGGGCTGCGGCTGCTCTACGACGCGCCGCGCACGGGCACGGCGGGCAGCCGCGTGAACTTCGTGCACCCCAAGAGCGCCGGCGGCGTGCTCGTCGAGCTCGTCGAGCCGGGCCCGGCCGATCTGGGCCAGCACGGTGACGGCGGAGCGTGACCTGCCGCACATCGCGCGCCGCAGGCCGAGGTGCTTGCCGCCTGCGAACTACCCGCTAGTAGGTTCCCCGGGCACCACCTGACGCAGGGAGCGGGCGTTGCAGCAGATCCTCGAGGCCATCCTGTCCGGCGACACCTCGGCGGTGGCGGGCCTGCAGGTACCGGAGTCCTACCGCGGCGTCCTCGTCCTCAAGGACGAGGTCGGCATGTTCGAGGGCCTGGCGTCGCGCGACAAGGACCCGCGCAAGAGCCTGCACCTCGACGAGGTGCCCACCCCCCAGCTGGGCCCGGGCGAGGCGGTCGTCGCCGTCATGGCGTCCTCCGTCAACTTCAACACCGTCTGGACGTCGATCTTCGAGCCGGTCTCGACGTTCGGCTTCCTCGAGCGCTACGGCCGTCTCAACGACCTCGCCAAGCGCCACGACCTGCCGTACCACGTGGTGGGCTCCGACCTGTCCGGCGTCGTGCTCGCCGTGGGCCCCGGGGTGAGCAAGTGGAAGGCCGGCGACAAGGTCGTCGCGCACTGCCTGTCCGTCGAGCTCGAGGACCCCGAGGGCCACGACGACACGATGCTCGACCCGCAGCAGCGCATCTGGGGCTTCGAGACGAACTTCGGCGGGCTCGCCGAGCTCGCGCTCGTGAAGTCGAACCAGCTCATGCCCAAGCCCGCGCACCTCACCTGGGAGGAGGCGGCGGTCCCGGGCCTCGTCAACTCCACGGCCTACCGGCAGCTGGTCAGCAAGAACGCCGGCGCGATGAAGCAGGGCGACAACGTCCTCATCTGGGGCGCCTCGGGCGGTCTCGGCTCCTACGCCACCCAGTACGTCCTCAACGGCGGCGGCACGCCGGTCTGCGTCGTGAGCAGCCCCGAGAAGGCGGAGATCGTCCGCCGGATGGGCGCGGAGCTCGTCATCGACCGCAGCGCCGAGGGCTACAAGTTCTGGAAGGACGAGACCAACCAGGACCCGCGCGAGTGGCAGCGGTTCGGCAAGCGGATCCGCCAGCTCACCGGCGGCGAGGACATCGACATCGTCTTCGAGCACCCGGGGCGGGAGACGTTCGGCGCGTCGGTGTACGTGACGAAGAAGGGCGGGGTCATCACCACCTGCGCCTCGACGTCGGGCTACATGCACTCCTACGACAACCGCTACCTGTGGATGAACCTCAAGCGGATCGTGTCGTCGCACTTCGCGAACTACAAGGAGTCGTGGGAGGCGAACCGCCTCATCGCCAAGGGCAAGATCCACCCGACGCTGTCGAAGAGCTACCCGCTCGCCGAGACGGGGCAGGCGGCGTACGACGTGCACAAGAACCTGCACCAGGGCAAGGTCGGCGTGCTGTGCCTCGCCCCGCAGGAGGGGCTCGGCGTCGAGCCCGAGGCGCAGGAGTTCCGCGCGAAGCACGAGGACGCGATCAACCGCTTCCGCAACGTCTGAGCGGAATCCCGCCCGCGCGGCGGCGGCGCCTGCGCGTCGTCGCCGCGGGCGACCGCACCGTGGCCGACGAGTGGTAGGACAGGTCCATGGCGAGCGACGAGCAGGACCTGCTGCCGCTGCAGCACGATGCGGAGCCGGTGGGCTTCGACGTGGTGCTGCGCGGCTACGACCGCCACCAGGTCGACGACTACCTCGACCGCGTCGACGCCTCCCTGTCCGACGCCGACGCCCGCCACGCCTCAGACGGCGAGCGCATCCGGGGCCTCGAGCGGGAGCTCGGCGAGCTGCGCGCGGAGCTCGACCGTGCGCAGCAGCGTGCCGAGGGCCGGCCGGAGCCGGCCAGCCTCGTCGGCGAGCGGCTGACCCGGATGCTCGCGCTGGCCGAGGAGGAGGCCGCGGAGCTGCGCACGAGCGCGCGCCGCGACGCCGACGCCCTGCT